>JALOPT010000077.1 GCA_025453715.1 Methanoregulaceae archaeon
CCAGGATCATTTCTTTATCCTGGTCACCAGGAGATCATGCCGGAGAAATAAGTTTCAAAGGGTTATCCGATGGAAGCTCTCTGCCAGTAGTACCCATTTACAAGGGGATAAGTTCGTATTCTGATGATCCGAGACCAACCTCAACCCCATACATTATCTGCCGGTATGCATCGGTGTTTTCCCGCAGTCCTTTGAATTTATCGGCTCCCTTGTGTTGATTGTGCTGAAGCATGGACTCAGGATTTCCCTTCTGGCTGTTCACAAGGTCGAAGCTGGCAGCATCAATTGCCACCGGGTCCCGTGACGCCAGGATCCCGATATCAGGGACAACGGGAGCATCACTCCATGGTACACAGTCGCAGTCCGGTGTAATATGGGTCAGGAAATTCATATAACCCGTACGCGATTCCTTACCGTGGACCGCTCCAACCGCATATTCTACAATGCGCTCGATAAATTGCGGGATTTCCGTCACCCAGTCAATATCGATTGCCCGTTCCGGGCAGATAGTCATGCATTCAAAGCACCCGATGCATTTCGAATTTTTAATTGCGGCTTTTTCATCAACGAGCGTAATTGCAGTTTTCGGGCAGACATCAATACATTTACCGCACCCGACACAGATTTCTTCGATGATTAGCGGACGGGCAGAGTGCTGGGCCTGTTTCCCCACGGCCGATGCGCAACCCATACCCAGGTTTTTTATTGCCCCGCCAAATCCAGCCACCTCGTGACCTTTAAAATGTGAGAGGACAATCATACTTTCCGCTGTTGCAATATCTCCCGAGATTATTACGTCCTGAAAGTGTTTTTTATGAATCACAACGGATTTTGTGTTACCACCCTTCAGCCCGTCTGCTATAATAACCGGGGCACCGACCACAGAATAGTCAAACCCGTGACGGATCGCAGTTTCAATATGGTCTGCGGCGTTTGACCGGCTCCCAAGATAGAGGGTATTTGAATCAGTTACAAAGGGTTTACCACCATATGCCCTGACTTTATCGACCACCTGACGGACAAATACCGGGTTAATATAAGAGTCGTTCCCGAGTTCCCCAAAATGTAATTTTATTGCGGTCAGCCCGTTTCTACGTACCGTCTCTCCAAGACCAGCTGATTCGAACAGGCGGTTAATCTTCGAGACCGTGTTATCCCGCGGGTCTCTTGCCCTCATGTTTGCGAAATAGACTTTTTGTTTTGGCATTGTCAGACACTCCATTGAGAAGATGTATTCAATGATCCCGGGAACCGGGTAATAACTGATTAGTAACCAGCAAGAGGAATAAAACACTTTGCAATTGAAAAATATCTATCAGGATAGACTCCGCATTTGGCAGAACAACCCCTGCAGATCTTCTGCCTGAATGACTAAAAATGTTAGCTGGGGGTACCTCTGTCCAGGTGTTTTGAGATTTAAACAGGGAAAGGTGCCAAAAATTAATCCACTTTATCATCACTTCCTGATACCCAGACTTATTCATCAGGGAGTATTCTGCCTGCATAAGATTATTATTCCAAGCCGGGTGCTGCCCTTCTTTCCACCTCAGGAACATAGGACTTTAACATCAGGGACAGGCTCACAACAGTAACCGAACTCAGTGCCATGGCAAACGCAGCGAGCTCAGGCCTGAACATAATGCCAAAGGAGGGATAAAAAAGTCCTGCTGCTACCGGGATAAGTGCCACGTTGTATGCAAATGCCCAGAATATGTTACCCCTGATCCTGCCCATAACTTTTTTCGATAACTGGATGGCAGCAACGGAATCTGTCAGGTCATCCCGTATCAGGACAATGTCCCCGCTCTCAATTGCGATGTCAGTCCCACTGCCAATGGCAATTCCCACGTCTGCCCGGGCCAGCGCCGGGGCATCGTTAATTCCATCCCCCACAAATGCCACAATTTCACCCCTCCCCTGCATCGCCTGGACTTCAGATGCCTTATCCTCAGGGAGCACTTCCGCTAATACCTTTAATATACCAACCTTCCGGGCGATTGCATCAGCCGTGCGCTGGTTATCACCCGTAATCATCACGACTTTTAACCCCATTTTATTGAGGCTTGAAACCGCCCGGTTTGCCGAATCCTTCAGGGTGTCTGCAATCCCGATAACTCCAGCCATTCTGCCACCAGCCGCGATTAGGACGGCAGTCTTCCCTTGCTGCTCGATCAGGGAGATTTGTGATTCAGCCCCGTTATCAACATGGACTCCCTTGTCTTTCATCAATGCCCGGTTACCTGCCAGCACTTCTTCCCCGAGGACCAGACCCGTGACACCCTTTCCATTAATAGTATCAAATTTATCCGCTGTCTCCTTCAAAACACCTTTTCTCTTTCCTTCCCTGACAATTGCCTGTGCAAGAGGGTGTTCTGACCCGCTTTCCACAGCTGCCGTAATGGAGAGCAGGGTCGCTTCCGGGATACCAAACCTGATGATATCGGTGACTTCAGGCTGCCCCCTGGTAAGAGTGCCGGTCTTGTCGAACACCACAGTCGTGATTTTTTCAGCGACTTCGAGAGCTTCACCGTTCTTGATCAAAATTCCAAGCTCAGCTCCCCTTCCGACCCCGACCGTCACAGCTGTTGGCGTTGCAAGCCCCAGTGCACAAGGGCAGGCAACAACAAGCACGGAAATCGTTGCAGTAAGAGCGAAAAGAAGGCTGGCGCCAAGGAGATAATACCAGGTAACAAATGTAACAGCGGCAATGACCAGTAATACCGGGATAAAGTAGGTAACCGCGATATCGGCAATTCTCTGTACGGGGGGCTTCGATGCCTGTGCGTCCTCTACCAGCTGGATTATCCTGGCAAGAACGGTCTCTTTTCCTACCTTTAATACCTTCACGGTCAGGACACTGTTCTGGTTTATCGTCCCCCCGACCACCATATCCCCCTTATGCTTAAGCGGTGGAACCGGCTCACCCGTGATCATCGCTTCATTGACATAGCTCTCCCCTGCGACCACTTCGCCATCCACCGGGACTTTCGCACCCGGTTTGACAACAACTAGGTCCCCGGGTACGACATCGTCGACCGGGATCTCCTCTTCAGTCCCGTTCCTGAGGACAATGGCACTTTTGGCCCCAAGACCTGCAAGTTTTTTAATTGCATCTGACGTCCTGCCCTTCGCTTTTGCCTCGAGGTAGCGGCCAAGTATCAGGAATGACGCAAGCATTATTGCAGCATCGTAGAACATGAATCCAGGGTCCAGAACGATATTAAAGGTCCCAAGCACGCTCGAACCATAAGCAATTCCGGTACCCATTGCGTACATCACGTCCATGTTTAGCGAATGGTTCCGAAGTGCCATCAGAGCAGCCCGGAAAATCGGGGAGGCAACATACACGAATACCGGGGTGCCGATAATGAACATGATGTATGCCATTTCCTGCATGGTAATTGGCAGTGGGACCCACATCATGAGCATGAGGGGTATACTTACCGCAAACCCGATCGAGAAACGAAGGAGTTTATCATGAAGGTTTTTTTCACGTACCTTCGTTTCTGCCTCCTCGCTGATTTCCCCGGCAAGTCCCAGGTACTGGTAACCAGAGTCCTCGATGGCGTATTTCATTTCACTTATCCCGGTTACCGACGGGTTATATGTCACATATGCCTTTTCAGTACCAAGGTTGACCGTAGCGGTGACTACTCCGGGAAGGGCCCGTAGTGATGCCTCGATAGTCTGCACGCAGGTCGCACATACCATTCCCCCGACCTTTATGACCGCCTCCCTGTTCACCACCTCATAACCGGCATCTTTTACTGCCTTTTCAAGGTCTGAAATCGTAACTTTAGCGGGGTCAAATTCGACATGCGCAGTGTCTGTCCCAAAGTTCACCTGTGCGTTTGAAACGCTTTCAACCTTTGACAGGGACTCCTCGATATTAATTGCACACGTTGCGCAATGCATTCCTGAAATCTTCAGTTCAGCCTTTTTCTTTTGTTCCCCTGGCATATGATAGAACTAAACCATCCCGGTTATTTAAATGCACCTTGCCGTGGATCCGGCAGGTTACAGAATTTCCAGTAATAATTAAACCCGGGTCTCTTGTTTAATCATATAAAAGTAAGCCAGGTCACAAATATTACACCGGTAATGAGGGTAAACGGGATACCGAGCCGTAAGAACTCCATGAATGTTATTGTTTCGCCCTGCCGTTCGGCGTTCTGGATCACGATAACATTGCTTGCGGCTCCCAGGATGGTCAGGTTACCCGCGAGCGTACTCCCGGCCGCGAGAGCCATTGTCCCATTCACAGACATCCCGGCTTGTTGGAACAGGGGGGTAAACAGGGCAACAAACGGGACATTAGAGATAAGCTGGCTGATTAAAAGACTTGTTGAATACAGGAGTACGACAGATGATGTCGCGGCCGCCGGGACTGCGGCCTGGAAGACACCCGTTGCGAACACTGCAGCCATCAGGACAAACATGGATATGAAGAAAACCAGAGTAGGCCAGTCAATTTTTCGGATTATTTCCACTCGTTTACGGGAAAAAAGAATAATGGGGGCAGCTCCCGCAATTGCAATCGCAGGTAGCGGGAGGGTATATGCTATACCAAAGGGGTGCAGGGTAAGCAGGACCTGCAGAATAATGCAGGAAATAATGAGTGTAAATGATACTTTAAGGAGCCGGACAAGTCCGGGATCTGCAGGTTGAACTTCTTCCGTTATGCACAATCTCTCACCGGCATCATGCAGGTAAAATAACCGGAAAAAGAGTACGAGGACCACCAGTGAAATTATCGTGGGGATACCGAGGTAGAGAAAAAATGTTCCAAATGGGTTGAAATACCCACATTCTGTGGCAATAAGAAGGTTCTGGGGATTGCCTATCGGGCTGAAAACGCTCCCGGTGGTAATTGCGAAACAGAGAGCGAGCAGGAGCATTTTAACGCTTAAACCAAGGCGATTACCAAGGTACAGGGCGAGGGGTGTCCCGATGATCGCAATCGTGTCATTCATAAGGAACGCAGAAAGAAAGGCCATTGAGAGTATAAACAACGTAATGAACTGCCAGGAGTTCCTGCAACAGGATACCAGGCGTTTTGAAATCGTAAACAGGTAGCCACTCTCTGAAAGTGCTTCCCCGACGACAAACATCCCGAATAAAAAGACCATTACCCCAAGGTTAACAGACTGAGCCGCATCTGGCAGGGATATCTGGCCGGTTATCAGTACAGCAACAGCACCGGCACACATTACCTGCCAGATATGAAACCGGAAACGGCCTACCTGGCGGACAGCTATCAATAAAAAAACAGCCAGGAGGATTACAAGAGAGATTTCCATATTAACACCGGGAATTTCTTATTCATGAATAGGTACTCTGCCGAAACATGGGGCTGGAAAATTTCAGGGCTGCTAATTATACTATTTCCAGTCCCGGGATGGGCCCCTGTTGTTGGGAGATCCTGTTTATTGGTTACACTGCCTCATCCGCCAGTGAAGAAGGACACCTTCATCAATCCTGGAACTGTCTATAAGGTCCATTGTTACAAACGGATCGGTCATGCTAAACCCCTCCCCATCGGAGGGTGTAGGGGAGTCACGGCCGCCAATAACCATGTTGCCGATGAACTGGAACATCTCATCCACGAGTCCCAGATCAAACATCGACCAGAGCAGCGTCCCCCCTCCTTCTACCATGAGGTTCCGGACACCCATCTCGTACAACCGGCTAAGTAATACTTTGAGGTCAACCTCCTGTTTTCCTGTGATAATCACTGTTGCATGTGATTTCAGGGTACGAAGAGTCCCGGGATCAATTCCCTCTGCACAACCGATCACCCTCTTTCCAGGTTTATATTGCAGAGTTCACCAGGCACCTATCAACATAGTCTCCAGGTAGCTAATCTGGCTGAACAAGCTGCTGAAGCGATAGGGGCAGATCCATTATTAACACGTGTTGGATCTATTTATCATGATGCGGGAAAAGCTGTTAATCCTACTTTTTTTGTTGAAAACCAGGTAACTGGAATGAATCCTCACGATTCCCTGGATCCATTTTCTAGTGCAGAAATTATTCTCCGCCATGTTACGGATGGGGCGGAACTTGGGAGAAAGTTTCGTTTACCACGCCGGCTCATTGATTTTATGCTGGAACACCACGGAACTTTAATTACACGTTATCAGTATGCCCGTGCTGTCCTGGCATCCAATGGGGATGAATCAAAAGTTGATATTGAACTTTTCCGCTATCCAGGACCAAGACCAAAATCCAGAGAAACCGCTCTTCTAATGTTGGCCGATAATTGTGAGGCGCGCGTTCGCGCCAATCCACCCAAGGATGAAAAAGCATTACGGCAAATGATTGATCAAGCATTTGAGTACGTTCAGCAACAACACCAACTCGATGATACACGGCTATCCATTAAAGACTTACATCTAGCCTCAGAATCGTTTTTCCACACATTGCAAAACATGTATCACCCAAGAATTCCCTACCCAGAGTACAAGAATCCCCCTTCCTCAATTAATGTCGATACTTTACCAATCCTGGAAGCAAAAGAGACCGATGAAAAATGATTCATCTCAATGTTCAAGAGACTGAAATTCACACGTTTGATCAGGCTCGCTTAAGTCATGTGATCCTAACTACACTTACGCATGAAAAGGTGAATGATGACGTCGAGTTGACTCTTGTACTGGGAAATGACGATCAATTACAACAATTAAATAGAGAATACTTGGGCATAGATGCACCTACCGATGTGCTTGCCTTTCCTTCTGATGAAGTTGATCCTGATTCAGGCCTGCGATACTTGGGAGACATTATCATCTCTCTGACGCGCGTTAATGAACAGGCCACAATCTCGGGACATTCCTCAAATGCAGAAATTGAACTGCTGGTGGTTCATGCAGTTTTACATTTATTGGGTTATGATCATTTCGACCCGAATCAAAAACAACAAATGTGGACAGCTCAAACTAATATTCTCAAAGAACTTGGGACTCCCCTGTCAGTATTTCCAGAATAAAATGAAAAAATTCACTAAAACCCGGGGAAAAGCTTTTCAGTATGCAATTGAAGGTTTATTTCTTGCGGTCAAAACCCAGAAAAACACATGGATTTATCTGGTTGTCACATTACTGGTTATTTCCCTATCGTTCGTTTTAGATCTATCAAACGATGAATGGGCGATTCTGATTATTACCATTGCTTTTGTGTGGTCTGCAGAAATAATAAATACGTCCATCGAGGCGATTATTGATCTGGTTAGCCCAGATCATCACCCACTCGCTAAAGCTGCCAAAGATCTAGGTGCAGCCGCTGTTCTTGTCGCTGCCATCTCATCGGTGATTGTCGGATTGTTAATTTTAGGTCCAACCATATGGTCCTATATTTTTCATTAGTATTCTTATTATCTGAACTGTTATCAACTTGATTGTTTTGCATAAGCCTCGTTCACCGGGATTCTGATATGGATCGCTCTCCTTTTCTAATAGAATTA
>JALOPT010000078.1 GCA_025453715.1 Methanoregulaceae archaeon
TGTTCCCGTACCAGGTCCAGTCTTTTCAGGGAAACCATCTTTCCGTCGATGATCATGTTATTCCGGGTATAGTGGGTATTTACATGCAAGGGCTTCGACTTCTTTATTAATCCGGGCAATCTGCGTAGTGTTACTGATATCTTTCAGGATCGATGCGATATAGTCACCAATCTGGTGCATCTGCTCTTCTTTCATGCCACGGCTTGTCACTGCCGGTGTGCCGATTCGAAGGCCGCTGGTTACAAACGGGCTCCGGTTTTCATTGGGTATGGTATTCTTGTTGACCGTGATACCCGCCTTGCCAAGTGCTACTTCCGCTTCAAGGCCGGTGATCCCCTGTGCCGTAAGGTCGAGGAGAATGAGGTGGTTGTCGGTCCCTCCCGAGACGAGTCGAAGGTCATGCCCGATAAGTGTATCTGCTATCGCCTTAGCATTTTTCACAATCTGTCTGCTGTAGTCAATAAAGGAAGGCCGCAATGCTTCATGGAAGCAGACTGCTTTCGCTGTGATTGTGTGCATCAGCGGACCTCCCTGCATCCCTGGAAAAACCGCCTTATCGATTGCCTGCGCGTATTCGGTATTACACATTATTGCCCCGCCACGCGGGCCGCGAAGCGTTTTGTGGGTTGTAGTTGTCGTAAAATTCACCACGCCAACGGAGTTCGGATGAACCCCTGTTGCACAAAGCCCTGCGATATGTGCGATATCAGCCATACAATACGCGTCTACACCGTCGGCAATCTCCTGGAATGCCTTGAAGTCGATTGTCCGTGGGTATGCAGAAGCGCCGCAGACAAGGATCTTTGGTCTTTCCTTCCTTGCAAGTTCTTCAACGACACCGTAATCAATAACCTCAGTTTCAGGATCAACGCCATACTGGGCTACTTTATAGAACTGGCCTGTAAAACTAACCGGGGATCCATGAGAAAGGTGCCCTCCCTGTGAAAGCTTCATGCTCATCAGGGTCTCGCCAAGTTTCATGAAAGCAAAATATACTGCCATGTTTGCCTGGGTCCCTGAATGCGGCTGAACGTTTGCATGCTGTGCGCCAAAAAGTGTTTTCAGCCGGTCACGTGCAAGGTTCTCCGCCATATCATGAAATTCGCAGCCTCCGTAGTACCTCTTTCCGGGGTAACCTTCGGCATACTTGTTGGTCATTATCGACCCCATCGCTTCCAGTACTGCCTTACTGACAAGATTCTCTGATGCTATCAGTTCCAGCCCGTTCAGCTGGCGAAGACGTTCTTTCTCTATAATATCGGCTATTTCACGATCAGTCGCGGACAGATGTGACATATATAAAAAAGTCGTGCTGCTATGGTAATACCTTTTCTTCTCAACCGGCAAACCGGGGGAACTCCCGGGATTTTACGCGATAAACATTTTTAAACGCGGCGGAATGTTCCCATTCTTTGCCGGGTTCCGGGGCGTAACGGTATGTCCCGGTGATTCACGATTAACTGTTTTTTAATCAAATATTCCAGGACTCGGATTAGCGGTGATTAGCTGTTGTTTCTGAAATAAACCTGTTCGATTATTCTCGTGGATGATTATGTGCGTGTTTCCGCTTGCGAATGAACAACCATTATTGGATCATACCAGCTCAACACTCATAAGTAATGAAAAAGTGAGGGAGAAAGCATCCTGTATATATGGACCGGGACCGGGTCTTACAATCGTCTTTTTTAAGATATACGGCGTAGCATAATTATTATACGTAATCAGGCTCATCTTTATCCTTAAGGGTCTCAATGATGCGAAATAATGGTGATATCATTGGGAATGACTCACGAAAACCTGACAGGGGGAAAACCAATGGCTGAAATTATTAAAAATCCTGATGTCCCGGTAACGACTACCGAGGAACGTGTCGCGGCTCTTGAACGAAAAATGAAAGAGATGGAAGCACTTGTCAAAGGGCTCACGGAAGAACTCCTGGATCTCAAGTCAATCGCTATGCGGCTGAATAAATTCTCTGAAGAAAGGAGGCAGGAGCTCAAGATGATGAAGCCGACTGCCCAGGCTGAAACAGGATCAGGGACCGTTGTAATGCAGAAAAAGGGGGCCCCGCCTGTGGCGGCACCGGCCGTCGAAGAGAAACGCATGGACATGATCATGCAACCTGACGGTACGATGAAGATGGAAGAGCGTCGTGGGGACAACCATTATATCGTCGCATCCGCCGGATTTGCCAGCAAAAAGACGGGGTCTTCATCAGCACCCAAAAAGAGCAGTCTTATCGTTGCAGAGGACGATGACAAGGAATCGTCAAAGAAATAGGCAGGAGCCCGGTCTTTGTACATCAGTGAGCTCGAGATAGATAATTTCAAGTCATTTTTCAAAAAGACAAAGATACCATTTTTTGAAGGATTTACGGTAATCTCGGGACCGAATGGTTCCGGAAAAAGCAATATTATCGATAGTATTCTCTTTGTCCTCGCACTTTCAAGTTCGCGAAGCCTTCGCGCGGAGAAACTGACCGACCTGATTAACTTAAACTCCGGGAAAAATACCGCCGAGGTATCAATCACATTTTCTGATGGGACAAAAATCCGCCGGCGGATAAAACGGACAGGAAATGGATATTACAGCTATAATTATCTGAATGACCGGCTCTGTAAACAGACAGATATCATCGATCTCCTCGCAAAATTTGGCATTAAGCCTCACGGGTATAATGTTGTAATGCAGGGCGATATTACCCGTATCATTGAAATGAGCGATTATGAACGGAGAAAGATCATCGATGAGATTGCCGGGGTTGCCGAATTTGATTCGAAACGTGACCAGGCACTTGGGGAACTGGAGGTCGTAAGGGAACGGATCGAGCGTGAGGAGATGCTACTCATCGAGCTGAACCAGCGCCTTGTCGAGCTGAAGCAGGAACGTGAACAAGCACTGAAATACCAGGAATGGCAGAACAAGCTACAGTTTTTCGAGAGTGCCCGGCTCGCTGCGACTATCCGGGAACGGGAAAAAGAACTCCTGGCACTTTCCAGCCTGATCGCGGACCAGGATATCGAAATCCAGCGAATCCGGTCAGACCGGAGTATTGAGGAAAACGAGCTGGCCTATCTCCGGGTGGACTTAAAGGATATTGATGAGCAGATACACCAGAAGAGCGGTGCAGAGTACCTCAAACTGTTATCATCGCTCGAAGAGCTCAAAGGCTCGATAAAAGTAGCAGAGCAGACAATTACCCGGCTTCAGCGTGATAAGGAAGCGAACCTCGAAGCCATTACCAGGAATTACCTCGATTCTAAAAGGGCTGAGACCCGGATAGCTGAATGCAACGATGCGGTCCGGAACCAGAACATCGACCGGACAAATCTTGCCATGGAGGCGGCCACGGCACGTGCAAAGTTGGAAAAGACTGAAACTGCTATCAAGAACGAGAGCAAGGAAGCCGAAGGGTCGCGTGACCAGCTTTTCTCCCTGATGAAAACGATTGAAGAGAAAAGGGGAGCGCGTTCGGATATTATTCACCAGCAGGACATGCTTATTGAAAAAAGCAGGATGAGGACGACCGAGAAAGAACGGCATACTGAGCGGATAAAGGCTATAGAAACAAATATTGCAGAAAAAGCGGCGTTAAAGCAATCCCTTGCAGCTGAATCAGTAAAAGCGGAAGAAGATCAGGAAAAGATTACCCGTGAATTGTCCGCTCTCGAGAGCGGGTCGTTCTCAAAGCGGAAAATGCTTGAAGATACCAGGGAGGAGCTCCAGACCCTTGAAAAAGAAGTTGTCAGGCTTGAAGCACAGGCACAGGCCCGGGGAGAAGCGGGAGGCAGCGTCCTCAAGACAGTTCTTGCAATGGACGGAGTTATCGGGACCGTCATGCAGCTGGGCCAGACCCCGCCTGAATATGCGACCGCGCTGAATGTGGCAGCGGGTGGAAAACTCCATTACGTGGTTGTTGAAAACGATTCGGTCGCTGCCCAGGCGATCCGGTACTTAAAAGAAGAGAAACTTGGCCGGGTCACGTTTCTTCCCCTGACCCGCCTGAAAAAACAGGAGTACCCTGCAATCAGGGATGAAGGGATCATTAACTACGCCATAAACCTGCTCACGTTCGATCCCCGTTATCGTGATGCATTCGGTGTTGTTTTTGGAGGGACTGTTGTTGTCAATTCCCTTGACCGCGCACGAAAAATGATTGGTCAGCACCGCATGGTCACCCTTGACGGTGAACTTCTTGAACGCTCCGGTGCTATGACGGGCGGGTTCTTCAGGAAAAGCCTCAAAGGATTCGGTGCAGCCGTCGGGGATGAAATTGACCGGCTCAGGGTCCGGATTGGCGATCTTCGTGATGAAGCTGCGGAGTTTGAGGCTGCCATTAAAAGCAGTACCTCGGCAATTGATGAAAAACGACGCGCAAGGGGTGATCTCTCCCAGGTTATTGAGCGGAACCGGATGGCGCTTGACGAATATTCCCGGCAGATGGATGACATCACGTTCGAACGAGACGCGCTTGTCTCTACACTCAATACCTTTGAGGCCGAGATGCAGACCGGCAGCCGGGACCTGGCAGCGCTCGAGGGGACCCTTGATGCAATTACCGAAGAGATCGGCCACCTGAACCAGGAAATGGACGTTATAAAAAAGCGGCTTGAAGGAACACGGATACCTGCCCTTACTGAAGAACGTGACCATTGGAAGAAAGAGCTTGATGACCTTGAGCGGCGTCTCCGGGAAAAAGAGTCGGACATTACCGATCTGCAGAGAGAGCGGCTTCATTTTACCAAGCGTTTGAGCGAACTGAAAGAAGAGCTCGATAAAGTCCAGGTCCGCAACAAGGAGATCGACAGCGAGACCGCATCATTAAAACAGTCTATCGAATCTGCTCAGGGTGAGATCATAGCACTCGAAGAGAAACAAAAGCTGTTTTCAGGAGAACTTGAAGGGCTGCGGGTCAAACGCGAAGAAACAATGGCTCATTTTCTCGCGTCTGAGAAAAAAATCCTTGAATTCGATTCCCTGATTGAAAGGGCAAGGGTACAGCTTTCAGCGCTTGCAGAGCGGGAGAATACGCTTAAACAGGAGATAGCTTCCATAACACCCGGGGAAGGTACTGTCACGACCGATCTGACCCTCCAGGAGATAGATGACGGTATTGCGGAAGCAGGCCATGCGATGAGGAAGATTGGCGCGGTTAACATGCTTGCAATCGAGGAATACGAAAAAGTTGAGAAGCGTGCAGAAGACCGGACCGCGCGAAAGGATGTTTTATCGAGAGAGCGGACAACACTGCTGGAACGGATCGAGACCTTTGGAAAGATGAAGTTTGAAGCGTTTACCAAGGCTTACCAGGCAATCGATGGGAATTTCAGGGAAATTTTTGCGATACTCACGAGTGGGAACGGCCACCTAGTCCTGGAAAATGAAGAAGACCCGTTTGCAGGTGGACTTTCATTCGCGGTACAACCACGGGATAAGCAGGTACACCTCCTGAACTCCCTGTCCGGAGGGGAGAAGTCACTTACTACCCTTGCATTCATCTTTTCGATACAGAAATACATTCCGGCGCCATTTTACGCATTTGATGAAGTAGACATGTCTCTCGATGGCTCAAATGCGGAACGTATCGCAAGGATGATCCGCGAGAGTGCAGGCACTTCCCAGTTTATCATCGTCTCACTCAGGAAACCAATGATCGAGGGGGCCGATCGCATTATGGGAGTGACCGTCCGTTCAGACAAGAGTACACTGGTGACCGGGGTGAAGGTGAATGGCTGAGGAGCCTGTCGAAATTCTTGTCCAGATGGCGGAGCGTGGGGAGATAGATCCCTGGAATATTGATATCGTTGAGGTAACCGACCGCTTCCTGTCGGAACTTGAACGAAGAAAGGAACTGGACCTGCGTATTTCCGGGCGCACACTGTTCTATGCTGCGTTATTACTCAGGATGAAGTCAGACCATCTTGAGCAGCTTGCCCAGGAGGTCGATATCAGCTTTGATAATGACGAAACAGCCGATGAAACCGATGATTTTGACTTTGATATTGATGGGGAAGACAGCGGGAGGCTTGGCCCGGTCGACCGTCTGGAACGTGAGATAAAGCGCAGGCTGGAAAGGAAGCAGTTCCGGCGACATCCCATCACCTTATACGAACTGATCACCGAATTAAAGAACGCGGAGAAAGAGGAGAGGCGTAGGCAGCGCCTCCGCTCCTATGGTCCTGATGAGTATTTTGATGCGGATGACGTCGTGAGCATCGCACACGAGGAAGGGTACCAGGACGCGGCCGCACGTGTGCTCTCCTGCTGCACCGATTCATGCCCGGGTGATGAGCGCATTGCCCTGACTGAGCTCACGGAAAAATTAGGCTGGAGCATTCCGGAAGTCTACATTCCTCTTCTATTCCTCATGTTCGAGGGTGATATCCTGATGGAACAGGAAGAGTTTCTTGGAGACCTCTACATTATACCGCTTGCGCGTGCCGGAGAATAACGGCGTAACAGGATTTTCAGCCCAGGCGGATCCCGTATATCTTTTTATTCAATATCTCCCAATATCTGTGTTATTTCTTGAAAATAATGTGAATAATTCGAGATCTTAGGCTTATTACCAGATGATGATTTTTTTCACTGGCAACAATGTTCATATAGAACAAAAAACAACTTTATTTCCCGCACGAATGACGGACTAAACACCCGGTAATACCGGAATTAGCCCTGATATTTCATTTGATGGTGACAGGTGTGAATCGTAATGATGCCTACCTCTTCACCATCAGGAAAATGATACGTGGAAGCCATTATATACTCATAATGGTAACATAGTAAGCCTCGATAATGATGAATCAAACACCCTGCAAGGTACAGGCTTGATTCGGATTGTACTGAAATCCGTTCCCGGAACGGGGTTAAAACCCGCGCTGGAAATCGAAATAAACAGTATTATATACCTACACAGTCAACATTAGTAACCTCTGTAGATGGAGAACCAAACACCCGGCCCAGTGCCGAAATTGGTTCTGACGTTGATATCGGCAATGCGGAAATTTGTTTAGTAACCGCTAATTCCTCAAAAAGTTTCAAAATTAAAACCGATATAGTGTGCATTACTTAATTCTGGTTGATCCTGCCAGAGGCCACTGCTATCGGGGTTCGATTAAGCCATGCGAGTCGAGAGGTGCAAGACCTCGGCATACTGCTCAGTAACACGTGGACAACCTACCCTAAGGAGGGGGATAACCCCGGAAAACTGGGGATAATACCCCATAGACTACAGATACTGGAATGTTCTGTAATCGAAAGGTCCGCCGCCTTAGGATGGGTCTGCGGCTGATTAGGTTGTTGTTGGGGTAACGGCCCAACAAGCCTGTAATCAGTACGGGTTGTGGGAGCAAGAACCCGGAGATGGATTCTGAGACACGAATCCAGGCCCTACGGGGCGCAGCAGGCGCGAAAACTTTACAATGCGAGAAATCGTGATAAGGGAACCCCGAGTGACCGGTGCCAGCCGCCGCGGTAATACCGGCGGCTCGAGTGGTGGCCACTATTACTGGGCTTAAAGCGTCCGTAGCTGGATTGTTAAGTCTCTTGGGAAATCTACCGGCTTAACCGATAGGCGTTCAAGGGATACTGGCAATCTAGGGACCGGAAGAGGTGAGAGGTACTCCAGGGGTAGGAGTGAAATCCTGTAATCCTTGGGGGACCACCTGTGGCGAAGGCGTCTCACCAGAACGGCT
>JALOPT010000079.1 GCA_025453715.1 Methanoregulaceae archaeon
AGGTACCGTGGGCAACCGGCGATCCTTTCAACCGCACGTGACATTTCCCAGCGAAAGAAAGGTTAACCGGCCCGTAAAAGGTAAATCGCCAGTCACCTGTTCAAAAAAAGCAATGCTGGGTTATTTGAGCAATTGGAGGATCGTCATGGGAAGCAATGGTGCCGATTATCATTATCATTTCAGGATTTCACATATGACAAATGCGCCGGGCTGTCTTACCCGGAAAACTGGTAATAATGCGCTTAAATAAGTTGCAAGTGCCTATTCCCGGGAAGATAAAAATCAGGTTATTATGACCGGGAGTGTAAAGATCCGCTGCAGGACAACCACCAGGAATATTATCGCAATCCCGATAAAAATTAAGGTAATCACTGGCCATTTCCACTTACCGGCGACCCCCGCGAAGAATAATACCAATGCACCAAAAACGGTGGTCAGGATATAGCTGTCGCTGTTCGCGTTTGCCTGCCGGACGTTATCAAGGCTTTCTGACATGTTGAGTTTCAGCTGATCAAGTTCCCGGCTGGTCTTCAGCGAGTAACCCGGTGACGAAAAAGGTGTTCCCGGGGGGATTTCCCCCGGGTTTGCACTCTGTAACCACTCATTGAAGGCCGGCCTGAATTCATCACGGAAACGGTCTTCGAGAAAGACCATCCTCCCTGTCTGGTTTTCACTTGCCGCCTGTACCCATGAGAGGAACATCGTGACATCAATTGTCCGGAGCGTGTTATCGTCATCGGTGAGGCGAATTGATTGTGCCTGTAAGAGAGCAATTGCACCAACATTCTCCATCTGGACATTACCCCATGCAGAGGCCTCGTATACGCACCATGCTGAAGCAACGGTTGCTGTTGCAAGGAGTACGAGTATAACAATTTCAATTATCCTTTGAGTTTTCTTTTTCCCTTCATCGGGCTCTTTGCCGGTACTGTTATCATTGCTTCCGGCGCCTGATAATCTCAAGATTGATAGTAGACCCATGGGTACCTAAATCCAGTCGGTGTTATTCCATATGAAACATGGATTATTGAAATCTTGCGCTTCTGAACGCTCCAGTTCACATGCTCCCGGATCCCCCGCATACTATGGGGGGAAATAGCTATATGCGATAGTAAAAAACCAAGGAATTCCCTGTCATGGTGCAATAAATTGATTCCGGGGATAAGGTATCAATAAATCAGAATTTGCTGATGGATGCCAGTCCAGGGCTTAAAAAAATTACCCTGGCAAATCCCGTGGGTAAAAAAATTTATTCTTTGAAAAACGGACTTTCACCGATCATTTCCTGCATGATATTCTCTTTTCCATACTTTTTCACGTATGTATAACAGATCAGCGCGACAATAACGCCGGAAATAAAGACAAAGATCATATCCGACATCGTATCAGCGTTATTCGCCTGCATGGGCCCGGCAAGGCTGCCACCAAAGAATACGTCAACGGTGAACTCATAGATTTCCCAGAGGTATTCCATTATCATGCCGAAGGCGACCGTGAACAGCCCGATGAACAGGGCATCCAGGCGATAATTCCTGACCTTGTCCAGAAAGAGGATTGCAAGGAACCCTAAGAGTGAGACGATGAACCCGGATACCAGGTGGGCAAGGTTATCCCAGTTGGGTATATTGTAATACCTTCCCTGTATGTAACCCGACAGGTGTATCAGGATTGCGAGGGAGATGAGGAAGTAAATGAACCACGGGAATTTAATTTTGGCATACTTTGTGATAACATAGGGTATCATACCCATGACGAACATGAGGATCCCGACAGATATACCGCCTGGATCGCCGATTGCCACCGCATACAGAACATTCAGACCTACCAGTGCCTGTACGAAGTAGGCGAGGTACATACCATACGAACGATTAGTCATAGGGTGACAGTTTATGGCTGACAGTATATTTATTTTTGCGAGTAATCCACGATCTCCTCAATACAGGCGTGGCGATGGAATTCCGGATCGGAAATGAGGGTCCATGACATGGATATCGCAATACGTAATTCAGGGAAATAATACAGCAAGTTTTTCTATCCGCTTATAATTCGGGCAGATGTGTGGATGAATGGAATGTTCCCGTGAGAAAAACCGGATTTCCAGCCTGGTAAAATGGCCATCTCATCAGCCCACCAGGGCTCTACTATCAGTGCCACCGTTTTGTGGCGGGGTGATATATACAATTTCGGGAGGCGATAAAAATCTGAGTTCTACATCCAGGTTGGACGTCCCTGTCCCCCGGGTAATATACGTGACGGTATTTCCATCCACTAGTTTACCACTTAATGTGACCAGGCCGCCCGAAATGACCCGTTCGACACCGGACGGGATAAACTGGCCCCCGTGGGTATGCCCGGCCAGGATAAGGTCTGCATCCCAGTCAGCCCGGCATTCAGGTTCGTGGATCATGTAGATGACGAAGGAACCGGTATCCGGCACTTCCGGGGGATCCGCCATACCCGCCCAGCCGTCGTCAACGCCGACAATTACCACGCTCCTGCCGTCAATTGTGATCTCTTCATATTGATTCCGGAGTACCCTGACCCCATTGGCATTCAGCACGGCTGCCAGCCGGTCGGCGTATTCATAGTCAGCAGAAGTATCCCGGAGGCAGCTGGTGTTATAATTTTCCGGTTCCATCGGGGCTTTCTGTACCCCTATCATTTTGCGAAGGCCACTCGCCGCACTATTACCCGACATGTAGTCATGGTTACCAAGTACTGCATACGCGGGGGCGTCCAGTTCGGACCATACCTCCTGGAGGGAAAGGTCTTCACCATCTTCGTATGTAAAGTCCCCCCCGATTAACACCACAGATGGATGTAGGTCATTGATTTGCCGGATAATTTCTCGGGTATGGTTGATATTACTCGCCCGGAGGTGAGGGTCCGCGATAAACACGATACCTGCCGGGGCACCATCAATTTCCAGCCGGGTGACCTCTGATGAGCTGCCCTCCGTGTACATGTAGCCGAGCGACGCGGGGAGAAGCACGGCGAGGAGCACAATGGTAAAATACAATTTATAATTGGTATCAGGCAATCGAATACTCATCAGGTTATCTACGATCGGGTGGTAGTTCTTCTTTCATATTGTTTCTGATCATGGCAAAGTCTCTCTGCCTGGATCTACCGTAATCCAGGACCCCCTGTTGTGAACTTAAAGGCAGGGAAAATAAAATCTCACCTCCTCATCCCCGGAATTTATCACCGGGATTTGGCCGGGATTGTACCTGGGGTAGTTTAATCTGCTCGTGTAACGAAAAAATCTGTATAAGGGAGTCTATAATGGAAATTGAACTGCTAATTACCATCGGCATCTACCTGTTCATTCTTACATCCATGCTCTTTATTGGACTTGGGCATACCTACAGGGATTTTCTCGAACCTTTCAAGAATATTAAGCTGGTATTGTTTGCGCTGCTTGTAAACCTCGTCCTCATTCCGGTTGCCGGCTACCTGGTTGCCACCGTGTTTGCCCTTTCCGGTGCGATGCTGGTTGGTTTTCTCCTGATGACCAGTGCACCAGGTGCCTCCTACGGGCCGAGACTTGCCGAGGTTTCGGGTGGCGATGTGCCGTTTGCTACCGGTCTCATGTTCCTCCTCTGTACGGTCGCATTGGTTTCAACACCGATCACCCTGATCCTCCTGATGCCGGAGGATTCGATAATTAATATGTGGCCGGTCATCCGTACGTTGTTGCTCCTTATGGTAGTGCCTATGGTCGCCGGGCTGCTGGTTCGTGCCAAATGGCCAGCCATTGCGAAAAAGCTGGAAGCACCTGTTGTATGGGCTTCATATATCATGATCCTGGTTGTCATGCTCCTGTTTCTCGCGACTATGCTGTTCTCGCCAGGTGCCGTCGGCGGGCTTACGAAACTGTTTGGGACCTTTGGAATTGCTGCAATGGTAATTGTCGTTGGCATATCACTTGTCCTCGGGTACTTCTTTGGTGGGCCAACAACAGGGACCCGACGGTCGCTTGCCACAGGTTCTGCTATCAGGAACGCAGGGATGGCCATGCTTTTTGCTACCAGTATATTCGGTGAGAATGTGAGCGAGGTCCTCCCCGTTCTTATTGTCTACATTATTGTCCAGACCGTGATGGTCGGACTTGCCGCGGGCAGGTGGAGAAAACAATCTGCCCATGGGGCGGTATAACATACAATCCTCCCCCCTGTAAAGGGGAGGGAGATGTTTTTTTGGGTTACATTTAACTGGTCCTGACCTCCAGGCCTCACATTTCCGGAGTTCTAATAATCCCTTATTTGGATGACACGTGGGCAAAACAGTTCCCTGATGGTTTATTCAATCATTCCAGGCCCATTTACCTGATGATCCCCCTCCCAGGTAATGACTTCCATAAATAAAAGGCAACCCCGGCCCCGGAAAAGATAGAAATTCATTTTTGAGAAGGGTGTAAATCAAGCCGGAATTTTACACCCTGCCCCGGAATTTGTACATCAACCATTATACTATTTCAAGGATTAACACCAAAAAAATAGCATGGATCTTTCAGTGGCCATCCTTACTATTGCAGGTTTGGTACTGTTTGAGACAATAACCAGTATTGATAACGCCATTATCAATGCAGAAGTCCTCAACACGATGGGGGCCAAGGCAAAGAGATGGTTCCTCACCTGGGGCATGTTTATATCTGTTTTTCTCATCAGGTTTACACTGCCCTGGCTGATAGTATTTTTAGCAAACCCCTCTCTTGGCCTGATGGGTGCCCTTACAGCGACGTTTTCAAGCGATCCGGCCGTCGTTCAGGCGATTGAGGACTCGACCAAGGTCCTTCTTATCGGTGGCGGGACGTTCCTCATATTACTGTTTTTTTCCTGGCTCTTCCTTGATACAAAATATTACGGACTTTCCATCGAGAAATACATCGCATCAAAGGGTGTCTGGTTTTATGCCGTTATATCAATCCTGCTGGCGTTGATCGTCTGGTTCGCACTGGGTGTCGACCCAATGATGGCATTCGCCGCATGTATCGGCTCTACGGCATTTTTTATCGTTCATGGGTTCAGGCAGAACGCAGAAGAGCAGGAACGCCGGATGCTCAGGGGCGATATGTCTGACATGTCTAAACTTTTTTACCTCGAGGTGATCGACGCCACGTTCTCAATCGATAGCGTCGTTGGTGCCTTTGCATTTACCATGTCAGTACCCCTGATTATGATCGGCTGTGGTATCGGGGCTCTCATCGTCCGGCAGATTACGGTATCCAATACAGAAACGGTTAAAAAATACCATTATCTCAAAAATGGCGCGATGTACTCGGTATTCTTCCTTGGGACCATCATGATACTGGACAGTTTCGGGGTACCGATTCCTGCCTGGGTCTCCCCGGTGATTACGTTTGCGGTAGTCGGGTTCTTCCTCTGGAAGTCGATGAAGGAAATTAAAACCGAATAATATTTTTCCTATTGTTCAGTCAAAGGCATGGTTGCCAGGGACCAAATAAACACCTGAAACCGCCCAGTGCCCTTTTGCACCCTGGTATTTCAAAAAAAAGAAAGAATCAAGGTTTCTGTCTAATCCGCCTTTTTTCGCTGCATCACAACATAGGCGATTAGAATAATCACTGCGATAATCCCGATCCCACCAATAACATACCATATAGTACGGCTGTTTTCTGCAGGAGCAGGTTGTGAAGACGGGGTAAGTGCTGCGTCAATTTGTATGTACTGGCCCGGGCTGATTTTTCCGGATGTGGTATAGGGTTCGTACCCTGTCATCTTGATAGTAACAGTATAGGCTTGTGTCGTATCAATCGGCACATTCTGGAAGTTTAAGGGGGTAATCCCCTTGTATGCGTTGTTGATGTAGACATCGGCACCACTTGGGTCTGACGTAATTTCAGCACTCGCGGTTGAAGACGGGGTGCCAGCAGGCTGAAGGACTGCCGATACCTGTGCGGTCGAGCCGGCAAGAATCGTTGTACTTGTTGTATAATCCTGGTACCCTGTTTTTTTCAGGACGACCGAATAAGTACCGGGGTTCAGCCCGGTGATGGAGAAGGGGCCGGTACTCATGGTCGTGCCCTTGTAATCGTCATTGAGATAAATTGCAGCACCGGACGGGGATGATGAGACCTGCAGGTCGCCAGTCTGGGGGCTGGACACGGGGGTCAGCGTGGCGGAAATATAGGTCGTCTGCTGGCTATTTACGGCGACCGTGTTTGTCCACGTCTGGTACCCGGCCAACTTGAGTGTCACGGTATGGGGGCCGGCATACAGGTTTCCGACGACCACATTTGTCATTCCCTGAAAGATATTGTCGATATAGACACTTGCACTCTTTGGGATTGAGGAAACTGATATTGAACCAACCTGCTGGTTCGGGGTCAGGGTCGCATATACATTACTTGTTGCCGTGGCAGATACCGGGATATTCGTTGAATACGGCTGGTAACCAGCCATCGACACCTGCACCGTGTGGTAACCGGTGCTCACCGAATAAAAGGAACCGGGTGTGATAATCTGATCGTAGCCATTATCAAGAACTGCCGATGCACCGGAGGGACTGGAGCTCACGTAGATTGTTCCGGTCTGGACGTTTGGAACCAGGCTCGCATAGACATTGATAGTCTGCCCGGCCGCTGGATTTCCCGAAAAATACTGGTTCCATGTCTGGTACCCCTGTTTACTGACGGTGACCGTGTGTCCGGGAGGACCTGTCACATATAGTGTCGCGGTTGTTGGTGTCAGGCCGACTGATGTCCCGTCAACGGAAGCACTTGCACCGGATGGATTCGATGAAATGTAATAATACCCTGTGTCTCCGCCGATCGGCTGGGAAACGGAAGGGGTATCCGCAGCTGTTACTGCTCCAATCATCGCAACAGCGATAATAAGAATAATTGAAACGATCTTTCCAATATTTTCCATGATAGTGAGAATAAATGTTCCAAACATAAAAAATGAGAGCCTGCCCGCCAGGTTATTTCAATCCCGTATTCCTCATTCAGATACTACCTGCTAATAGTGATTTCGAAGGGAACGATTGATACACATGACTCCTTTGCCTTCATAAAACCGGGTAAAAAAAATTGCCGTAATCCCTGCCTTCTTCTTCGGGATTCCCCATCCCCCGGCGATGCCGCCCGAGATGGTGGACGCAGTTAACATCAGGTATCCGGGCGGAAGGATCAAAGAAGCTATAATCCCCATCTGGTTTTTTTAATTGGTGCCCGGGAGACTCCCCTGATGAGCACTTCGGGAGGTGTAATCTCTCGCAGGGGTTACTGGAACAATACCGGTAAAAGGAGTGTTGAAGGTCGTATATTCCATGGGAAATAGTACCGGTGCTAATTAATACTTAACCGTGAAACAAATACCCACTCAAGGAGTGAGTACGTATGGAACAAGCACGACCTATTGGTGTACTATTTCTGGTCTTCCTGGCCATTCTCGGTGCAATTAATGCGTTTATCTACACGCTG
>JALOPT010000080.1 GCA_025453715.1 Methanoregulaceae archaeon
CTTAAATGATGTGAACCTTAAGTTTTCCCCGCCGATTCGTTGGAAGGCAAAAAATGAAAATATCGTGACAAGCCAGATAGATCACGTTGTTGTCGGACCCTCGGGACTATTTTTAATAGAGACCAAGAACTGGAAACCGGAAGATATCGAAAATAAAATTGAAGAGCTGAATTATCAAATCAGCCGTTCAGGTTTGGCATTATGGTATCATCTCAGTAAATATCGCTGGACTGATCAAGAACCCAAAATACGTAAGATACTTGTTTCGATTCAAGGGTACAAATCAAAACCGGAATTGGATAATTTCATTCATCCCTTAAGCCCGAATCAGCTATGTGGATATATCACAACAAGGGGTACATTTCTATCAGAGCATACGATAAACAATCTGGTTGCTACGATTCCTTGGAGTGAATCGAAATAAATTCTGATAGAACTTTGGGAGTGATTCCCCCATGTCACGGATAACAAATGAAAGCTCCCGCTGAAACGCTTCCTTCTTGTTTTGGTATCCCGCTCCCTCTCTTTTCATCGCTACGTAATTAGCGCATGGCAATACGATCGCCAGCAGACAGTCCGGGAATGCTGAGATAGATAGAGGCCCGGGCCTGTTTACAACATGGGCCGGAGTGGAACGGGGCATTCGAAAATCACGCCTTGTTGACGGGGGCCGCTTCAGGGTCCGGATTGAATAAAACCAATACCGTAATAACGCCCGGCTACCAAAGTCCATGATATGGCAGGACCGGCAGATGCACCCCGGCTGACCAACCCAAAACACGTTGTTGCAGCCTACCTCGTGCTCGTTTTCGCACTTTCGTCGATCTTCTGGTACATCATCGCAGCAAAACCACAGTTTGCAATAGATACCGGCATACTCAGAAACTCGGTGTTTCTCCTCATGTGGTGTCCCGCAGTTGCGGCTATTGTGACCCGTCTCGCCTTCCAGGGTAACCTTAAGGGATTTGGGTTTAAGATCGGCGAGCTCCGGTGGTGGCTCCTTGCGATCGTCATTCCCATTGCGGTCGGGCTCGTGATGTTCGGCACCGCGTGGGTTTCCGGCATTGCGCCGTTCCTGCCGGACAAGGCGACAGCCATGCTTGCGCTGCCGTTCCTGCAGGGGATCGTGATTGCGATTGGCTACAGTCTCATATCGGCAACGGGCGAGGAGCTCGGGTGGCGGGGGCTGCTCGTCCCCGAGCTTGGCCGGTTTACCACGTTTACCTGGATTGCGATCATCTCCGCATTCATCTGGTTTTGCTGGCACGTCCCGGTCATGCTCGCCGGGGGATATTCCGGGCCGGGTGGTCCCGGGTATTCGATGGTCATGTTCTTCCTCGCCATGATTGGCGGTTCCACCCTCTTTGCATGGATCCGGCTCCGTTCCGGGAGCATCTGGCCTGCAGTCCTCCTTCACGGCTTTGATAACTACTTTACCCAGGAATTTTATCCCGTTTTAACCGCAACAACCGAGGCCGGGGGGGCGATGCTCGGTGAGTTCGGCTGGTATGTGGTACTCATAAGCATCGTTCTCGGGCTTGTCTTCTGGTACCTCCGGTACATGCTCCCGAAGATGCCGAAACCTGAGGGTGGGCTGTAGGGTTGTAAGGGTAATAATTTTGTTTAATTAAGGAACCCGAAGGGGCTGGCTGTTCCGGGGGTCGTACCGCGGTCCCTTTGCTACAAAAATTGTTATTCATTCCACTCACCATACCGGCAGTCCAGGTTAAGGTACAAAAACGATGCCAGGGGATCAATTCCTCTTCCTCCACCGCCAGCCATTCCACAATACCCGACTCCGGCAATACCGCATGGCAAAACAATCACCAACACAGTCCGGGAATGCCGGATCGATAGAGGCCTGCCTGTTTACAGCATGGGCAATTTCATATTCCACGTCCTCCACCATGAAATGACAGCAAAATCCCCTGCCAGTGCAGTTTAGATTCTTGGTTTCCGCGACATTAGCCCTGCCGTTTCACTCCCTTTGCCAGTCGCTCGCACATCCTGCGGAGCTGGGGAGTGATGTCGTCCGGGTCGAGGATGACCTCAATGATGGACAGGTCGTTCGATTCCTTAGCCGCCGTGAGCGCTCCTGCAAGTTCATCTTCCGTCGTAACCAGGTACCCCCTGCCCGCCCCGATGATATCCGGGATGCGGTGATACTGCCAGGGTGCTACATCATTGAATGAGCCGTCGATCATGGGTCTCTCGGTCCCGAAACCACCATTATTCAGGACGATCACGATGGGGTCCATCCGGTACCGGGCTGCCGTCGATACCTCCATCCCCGTCATCTGGAATGCACCATCTCCCACGAGGACAAGGGGCCGGAGGCCGGGGCGTGCGGCCTTGACACCTATGGCGGCGGGGACCGAGAATCCCAGGGAGGAATAGTAGATTGGGCAGAGGAACTGGTTCGGCCGGGGAATCGTAATTGCCATGGACCCCATCGCTGCGTCGCCGACATCAGCGATAACAACGTTCGATTCGTCTAAAAAGGAATCGATAGCAAGGAAAAGCCGCTCTGCCGTGATTTTTGCATGTGCCGGGGAATAGGGGATTTTTCGCTCTTTCTGGGCAGGGGGCACCCCGTGGAGATCGTGGGGAAGGAATTGCTTTCCAGACAATTCCGGTAGTGCCCCGAGTCCGGCTCCGCCAAACGACCGGGTTCCGATCCTGCACGAGTCGCCGGACAGGATAATCATCCCGTCCGGGTTCAGCGCTGCGGTATTTGCCCCCAGGTTTACATCGTTTAAAATAACCCCGAGGAGAAGGAGGCAGTCACTTGCCTCAACATATTCCCGTACCTGATCATCCCCGATGACCCCTGCATACACCCCGAGGTACAGGGGGCTGGTCTCATCGATCGCCGATTTGCCCAGCATCGTGGAGACAACTGGGATACGGGCCTTCTCTGCAAGTGCCTGTACATAAGGTCCAAGCTGGTTCCGGGCGATCTCCTCACCGGCCCAGATCACCGGGCGGGATGCTCCGTTCACCCGGGACACGACCTGGTCCAGGATCCCTGGTGAAATAGTTTCTCTGCTGCTCCCTGCTAATGGAACTGCACGGGTACCTGGTATGTTTCCGGGGACAGCGGTTACAATATCCCGGGGTAGTTCAATGTAGCCAGGCCCCTTCTCCTGGAGGACCCCTGCCAGAACACGGTCAATTTCCTCGTATGCATGTTCAGGATCGTGGAGCTCGGTGGAGGCCACGGTAATTCGTTCGAATATCCTGAACTGGTCACTGTATTCCCTGACCTTGTGGTGGAGAAGTGAAAATTTCTGTCGTTCCTGCAAGCCGGGGGCACCGGCAATGACCAGTACCGGGGATTTCTCTGCATAGGCCTCGGCCGTTGTATTCACGACCTTAAACCCTCCGACATTGTACGTAACACACACTACCCCCAGGCCATTAATCCGTGCATAGGCATCTGCTGCAAACCCTGCACCCTGCTCATCGCAGGTATTGATCACCTGGAGCTGGCTCCTGGTCAGCATGGCATAGAAATTCAGGATATAATCACCAGGTACCCCGAAGACATGCCTGGCCCCGGCTTCGCAGAGTCTCTGGATCAGGTATTCGCCGATGCCCGGTCGGGAACCCATGGCCGTTTTCTCATCCATGTGAAAAAGAGGAGATTGCGACATATAGGCTTTTAGATGGTATCTCCCGCCCCCACCCCGACCGATGCCCGTGAGATCGTGAGGCTTTCCGGAAGGGGGGATCGCATGAGGCCTATATACTAGTGTATTTTGTGGGGATTGGAAGGGTGTGGTAGGAGGGGGCAGGGATAGTGGTGATTCCAAGGACATTGGAGGCGGAATAGAAAGAAATACAGATATTCAAATCCTGTTTGAATTTATCTGACCCTCCCCGTCCTAACAATTTATTATACACCATGACTCAGGAATCGATAATGGGGGACTATCCCTGACAAAGGTCAAAAAATCATTGAACCATTTTATTGCGATTCTTGCCGTCATTGCACTCGCCGGAATACTATTCGTCCCCGCCGTATCCGCAGGAAAAACCTTCAACTATGTACCTATCCAGAAGGCCATTAAGACCATACCTGTGGTGAATTATACCCCAACTCCTGCCATTTTTCCCTCAAAGACCATTCCATTCACATATTCACCTTCAAAGGAAACCGTTAGTCAGGTGTTGGGATAACTCACAATACTATTTTTATTGATAACTTTTCGAATAGCAATAGTCTATTAATGCTAGAATCGGTAGAGACCCGGGCCTGGTTTACAGCATGGGCGAACGTGTTCCGGATATTCCGGATTACAGAAAAAAGAGTATTCAGGTCGAGATGAAGACTTTTTTCTTCACATCATCGACAGTCATTCCATTAAACATTCCAAGGCCATACATGATTTGAACGGCCTTGCTATCGAGTTTCGAGAGTGAAGTTGTGTCAGTCCCCTCCTCGAAGAAAATGCTGTCAGGATATTTCAATGAACTACCCTTGAAACCAAGTTCAAAGAGAAGACCTAATAACAAATAGTGCTGTCTTTCCGTCCCTTGCAGGTCTGAATTAATGTAAATTGTCTGGTCCTTGACCTTGACCTTCGTCACGCCGTTATTTTTGAATTCTTTGTTAAGCCAGCCGGATGACTTTCCCGCCATATCGACTGCCTTTAAACCCTCGGGAGAGATGAATTTAATCTGGATCTCTCCGGTGACACCTTCTTTTATATTTTCTGAAAGCTTTGCTGAAGCGGACAGGTCATTGAATTCAGTGATAAACTTCTCAATTACTTTAATATCAGCGGAATTCCCATTTGAAACCGAGATAGTCGTTGGATAGTCATTTTGTACGGTGGATGCCGGAAGACGTTCAAGGTATACATTACCCCCACCGAATGCCAGGTCCATAAAATGGTGATTTATATCCAGTGACGATATCCCCACGAACGTGGTTGGAATTGCGGTTGGATTGAGCGTATTCAGATTATTATTGGGTATAGGACTTGCTGTTGCACTGGGTATTATTGTTGCAACCGTGGTTGGCTCAGCGACAGTGGGCGATGGTACTACAGGAACTTTTTCCTGTGAAGTCGTACATCCACTACAAAGAACCAGGAAAATTAAAACGGCTGCACAAATGGTTATTTGTATAAATTTCATGTAATTCAATTAATCAAAGCACCACTTATAATTTGGTAACCTTACAGGCTCTCCCGAAAAGACCTGGTATCTTGAGAATGAGTAATTAAAAAAAATTGTATCTGTTTTTTTTACGTTCCGGAGAAAAAATGCCCTGTTTATTATCTCCTATCTGCCGGTTCCCGGAAAAAATATGTTCTGTCAATGCACACATACATCAAGAGAACCCGCTGGATAAACAATATACTCAGCTATTTCCGGGACACCCAGGCGCAGACATTCCTTTGCTAACAGGTCATTAATCGATGTAACCTCCCGGAATACGGTAACATCGGGAGTCGTTGCGTATTTCATTTTACTATCTAAATCGGTAAACAAGGTGACCACATGCCCCATTTCTACACCATCTTTGTAATATTTGAATGAAATTATTTTTGCATCATAACCCTGCTGTGCAATAATATATGACAGAAACGTTGCAACGTCCTTGCAATCCCCGTGTTGCAATCGGAAAAATTCTTCGGGTGGATAGGATATACATCCGTCATGCCACACATAGGTGAAATGTGCTTGTGTGTATCGGGCAGCCTTTGCAGGTGTATCCAGACTGTTAACGACAGAAGAAAAATTGTTTTGATCTGGTATATTTGAGGTAAGGTCTGAGGATGCAGCTGCTGTTGATCCGCTGCATTGATCGACGAAACCCACCAGGGTATATTTTCCACTTGGCAGCATGCATTTTACACCATAGGTCTGACCATTCGTAAGCGTATATCCAGGGACATTTCCATTCCAAGAAAACTCCCAGGAGCCGTCATTTCGTGTATTCGCAGTACCAATGATAATACCCTCAGCAGGGAGGTCCTGAATAGCGGAGCCGGGTTTGTTGAATATTTTTAATTGTATGACCGTTCCGGGTGACACTGCCGACCCGGTAGAACCCGAGAATGTGAGGCCACTGTCAGGTGCTGAACATGACAGGACTGTGGTGGATGCCCCACCAGAAATGGAGTAACCGGGATCGTCTGTGTTGATAACTCCTCTATCGTCTGATGAAACGGCCCCGGATAAATCACTGTTCGAGGTCGTACACTCGTACTCAAATTTCATTATCGTATATTTCCCGGTCGGCAGCACGCATTTTATCCCATATCCCTGGCCTTCCGTGAGGGAATATCCTGGCACATTTCCATTCCAGGTATATTCCCAGGAACGGTCGCTGAGTGTATTTGTGGATCCAATAACAATACCATCTGTGGGTAGATCCTGGGTGCCTGGGTTTGGTTTACTTATTATAATAAACTGAATTAATGTCCCCGGTGACACATCTGATCCAGTAACACCAGTTAATTTGAGGGTATTGTCGGGGGCTGAACAGGAGACCACGGTATTGGATGCTCCACCTGCGATCGAATAATCTGCCGAAGTGATGGGGTCTGAATTTGTGGTTATATCAGGTCTTGAAACCTCAGTTGCGGTCCTGTCGGATTTACTTACACTTCTCGCGAACCTCAAAACATAATCAATTCGTTCCTGCGCATATTCAACAGCCCTGTTGAAGGTATTTTGGATATATACCTCCTTTCTGGTCTGGGCTTGGTTGACATCGGCCATATGTCTCTGATAATTTGAGTCCTGACCTTTTTGTTCCGATGTTTGTTGTTGAACTGTAACTTTTTCAGAACTAACTGAAATGTCCTTCATTGTGTCGGTATCAGATACCGATACGGAGGAAGTGATGGTATCAGAATAAGAGGAGTCTATTGATGTGGACTGGATATTGCTATATATCTGTGAAGTCTGGAACCTTTCAGTCTTGACAGTTTTCGCTTGCCCACCGTCGTTGTTCCAGACCGTGAGGTAGATAGTGTAGGTCCCATTGGTCTGATAGATATGAACAGGGTTTTGAACTGTTGAGGTGGTCCCATCTCCAAAATCCCATAACCAGGATAAAGGGTCCCCGGAAGACGTGTCAATGAACATTATCGGGGATTGATAGGCTCCATTTTCCCATGTGGCCAGCCATATAAAATTAGCAGTCATTGTATTTTCATTGGATGTTATAGGGCTGTATTTTGAATTAAATGGCGCTGGAGTCGGTTTAATATAGGTTTTATAATTATCGACCGGTCCAAAATTGTATGCACAGGCTGAACCTGCAAAAAACAATAAAAGAATAATTAACAGTCCGATGCCAGTCCATATTTTCATAGTTTTCCAATTATAATTAAGCCGTCATTAATATTTTCTTTTGAATCTCTTTTCGGTTTCCGATTGGTTGCTAAAACCAAATTCGTGATATTATTGGATTATCTCATTTAT
>JALOPT010000081.1 GCA_025453715.1 Methanoregulaceae archaeon
AGGGCGGGGTGTTCCGCCAGGCAATCGATATCCAGGGCAATCCTACCCTTATTGAACTCCGTTCCGTGGGGACGCCGGAAAAACCACTGCTTGAGGTGACAGCTGCCTCTGGCACGGATGGAGCACTGGCAGGAAGTACGGTTATCAGGGATCTCGTTTCATCCATGTTCAATATTAACGATGACCTGGTACCGTTTTACCACACGGTCAGGAACGACCCGGTGATGAAATACCTTATACGCCGGTTCTATGGCCTGAAGTCCCCTACCACCCCGACGTTGTATGAAGCCCTGGTGGACTCGATTATCGAACAGCAGATCTCCCTGAACGTTGCGCAGGGCCTCCAGGCCCGGCTGATAAAAAAGACCGGTAAACGACTTGAACTCGGGCCGGACGTGTACTATTGTTACCCCTCTCCCGAAGCCCTTGCGGGAGCCCCGGAATCGTTGTTCAGGGAATGCGGGATGACGAGGCGGAAAGGTGAATACATCAGGGGACTATCCGGGGCCGTCGTTTCGGGTGACCTCGACCTTGATAAATTCAGGGATTACGAGGATACCGGCCAAATTATCCGTGAAATGATGGAAATACGCGGTATCGGTAAATGGACCGCTGAACTGGCGATTATCAGGGGGATCCACAAGCTGGACGCGTTCCCTGCAGATGATGTGGGATTACAGCGGATACTCTCCCGGTTGTACCGGAACGGGAATAAAGTCACCAGTGATGAGGCCCGCGTGATTGCAGGCGGGTGGGGTGCATGGCAGGGGCTCGCTGCATTTTATCTTGACCTGGCCGAGTTCCTCGGGCTGGTCCCTGTTCCGGCATAGTCAGGGTACTACGACCGTTAAGTTGCCTCCTCACCGTAAGCCGGGACTTCCCGGGCAGGGCCTCCCGCATGAATTGCCCGCCGTAACGTTATGGCCTGGTGGCAGTCAGCTTCATTCCCGGCATGTTGGGGAGGTGGAATTTCCCCCGCATAGCAAAGTTTTCTGCGATATCAAGCCTTGGATTGTTGAGTATAACCGGAATGGCCATATGGTAAACATATTAAAACATAATGTCAAATATAACCGACAAATAGTGAGGTAGGGGTTGCTTATTATGGAAACCAGGTATGTCACCATCATGTTTTTTCTCGTGCTCATGGTAGCCGGTGCCTCAGCGTACGAAATCACGATTGATGCCCCGACATCCCTCCAGGTGGGTACCCCCATTGTCGTGAACGGCACAACGAACCTGGCAGACGGGGTAAATATCAGTATTGCCCTGTCAAATGCTGATTACTATACCACGGAGATTGCCACGGAAAACGTTCTCGTGCAGCGCAGTGATGAAAATAAATCATTTTCTGTAGTTTTTGATACGACAGGCCTGAAAAAGGGGCAATACAAGGTCGAAGTATTACCGATACAGGATTTTTCATTCCTTGGCAGTTCAGTCACCATACGCCCGGTAACCCTTGTTGACCGATCGGACGAACTTACCATCACCCCTCCGCTTCAGAAGGAATACGACGGGTCGCTGACCATTGCAGGAAACGGCGCCCGGCTGTTAAATTCAGGTGTGGAGGTTATGGTGACCAGTTCCAACGGGACGTTGCTGTTTGGCCCGGAATTTATCGGCACTGATTATATGGGATACTTTTCAAAGACCTTCTCTATCCCTGAACCTGGAGATTACCTGGTGAATTTCCGGGACGCACGTGGATTTATAGGGAATATTACCTACACCGTCACAAAACCCAGGGAGCCCCTGCCGCCCCTGGTCCTGCCTGAAGCGACCGGCACCCCGGCACCGACCCAGCTGCCTGCGATGTATGCCAGATCGGTCTCGACCAGGGACGCACCCGCGTACTTTGCCGTAATAGCGAACCCAGGGCTGGTCAGGGTCTCTACTTCAACCGGCATTGACTGGGTAATTGAGTACCTTGACCGTTCCGGGACAATTCACCGGGTTCATGATTCCGGTTCACAGTATCCCGAATCTTTTACGTTCCAGAGCGACGGGAATACGACCTGGGTGAAGGTATACCCCTTCAAGTACGAGGACAACAGCACCGTTACCCTCTATGCAGAGAATGCACTTGACGTCCAGGTCGCGGAAAAAGGCATGGAATTCTTCCCCACCCCCTCTGCGACCACATCCGTGCCGGTGGGCGTCCAGTCCTCCCCGTTACCCTGGGTATTGTTCACCGGGGCAACAGTTACCGGGTTCCTTATTATGATACGGATAAGAAAATAATAAACAATTTATAGGGATTTCAGGGGGATTACCCGGACCAAAAAAACGGTCTGTTGTTCAGACAACAAACGATTTTCTTATCAGGCCGTCTTTCATGATCGAGATTTTTCCCCCGCTTTGTGAGACCACGAGCCCGATCGCGTTTGTCATCTGGCTGATCCCTGCCACTGATGAATGCCGTGTGCCTAAACCTTCGGGAATTTTCAATTTCAGGTTATCGATAATGAAATGACGGCCGGCAGCCTCGATAAATCCATCTTCCCTTATTACAAATGCCCCGTCCATCGCGGCAAGTCCCTTGATTATCTCGGTGTTGTCAGGGTTCGTGACAAGCCTTTTCTCCCTGTCCTGTCCTGTAAAAGAGTTGATGGTACATTCCCTCGAATGAGACATGACGGTATTTGTATCACCGATTACGAACGAGGTGCCAATCCGGTGGCCTTCATGCCCATCCCGGGAGATCTCCACGCAGAGGTGGAATACTGCATCAAAGACCTCTTCATTTACCCTTGTACCTTCCAGGACTGAATATTTCCATGGGTCTGCACGGATCTGCCGGGAATTTCCTCCCCCTTTCCCGGTAATATCCTCCCCGAGACAGAGCACTCCTGATATTTTTCGTTCCGAGTCAACAAGTGGGAGAATTTTCCATGCCACCCAGAACTTCTCCCCGGATTTTTTGGTATTTTCGAATGCATGGACAGTGGCACCGTCCCTGCAAAAGACCGGGTCGTTGATCATTGCAATCATTTCTCCGGCGTACCGGGAATTCACGGGAACAATCGTACCGATCAGGTTCCTGCCGATTACTTCGGATGCCTGGTACCCGAATACCCGAAGGGCAGATGGGTTTGCATGGGTAATAGTCCCCTCTTCATCTGTCGTAATGACAATCCCGGGTACCCTGGCGATTGCCTCTTCGAATGACCCCGACAGCACCCACTCCGATGGTAAAACCTGGCCGGGCCGGTTGCGTTCACTGTCCGGAAGGTCCTTTCGTTCAACAATCATGAGGTGGCCTTTCATCGGGTCGAACCCGTCAAGCCTCCTGACCCGGATGGTGCAAAGTATCCTGGTGCCGTCTCTCCCGGCAAGGTGGTGGACTGTGCAATTCCACCCGGCCTCTTTTTTACCTGAAAAAATCGTTCGAGAAAATTCCATGTACTCCGCCTGAGAGGAAAAAAGGCCAGGTAACTCTGTTGCCATGGCGGTCATTTTGGAATAGCCAAGCAATGTAAGCAGGTACTGGTTGATTTTACGTATTTCACGCCCGGAAAATACTGCGATCCCGATCTGGCACCCTTCGAGTAAGCTGAATAATTCAATGTTTTCCAGCTTCTGTTCCTGCGACATGAAATGTTCCCGGATATACCGGGTGATATACCCGGAAGCTGCAGAATAGAGGTCATTTCTGTTACGGAAACCTGACAGGTTATACTCTGTCGAGCTCTCCGGGTTTTCTATTACGAGGGTTGCATCCCTGAGATATCCCTGCCTGTTTTTTGAAATGTCGACGGGAGTTAGATCCACGTAGAGCAGTGATGCACCGGTTGTTTTCGCCGTATCCCGGACCCTGCAGTTCACCAGTTCCCTTCCCCCGGCTACCACGAGGTGGTAAGGGCGCCCGGTCATCTTGTTGACCGCATTCACGGGTGAAAATGCCCTGTCTACCTGTATCCCGGGTACCCTTGCCAGCGATGATAACAGTACATTGTGGAACGCATGGGAATTTTCGATAAAGAGGACCGATGACAAGTACGAATCACACCCTTTTAAGACAAACGCAAATAACTGATAGATTGTCAGACAGATAAAAATGTATTGGATTTAGCGGAAAATAACGGCAGACAGGCGTCGTACGGGAAGCATATCCCTGTGCTTCCCGGCCGTTTCGTACCACCTGTGACCATGTAAGGGTAAAGCCTGCCGGGTATCAGAACTGAACCGGGCTGCCGGTTTACAGGAATTACACACGCCCTTAATTTAAAAAAAAAGACCTTCAACGGGGTTTTTCAGGAGACCTGGTTTTCGCCGGCTGCCAAAAGACAACCCCTGCCTTTCCCGGTAATAGAAAGGTGCGTTTCGGTATTTGCGCGTCCTTCAAAGAGGTAACGCTGGAGGACAAGCTGGTGGACCCTTGAGCGGACATCGTACTCGCCGTATTCTGGCCTCATCCGGGAAACAACATGGCTGATTTTACACCCTGGCACATCTGACACTTCCTGTAATATCCGGAGATAGGTGGTGTCTGGCACGAATTCCTTCTGTCTGAATAATTCACTCATTCATATCACCTTTTGAGTCTAGGGCAGAACCCGGGGCCTGCATTGCCATTAAGGAGTGAAAAATAATGATCCGGCAATTTATCATTGCATGAATTTTATTTCACTCAAATTCATAATATTACTATTATACTTCAAAGGAGTAATAACTATGTGTAGAAGCGGTACGACTTACCATTGCTGCAACAATTTTTTTATCAATCTCCGTTCCTGCCTGAACGCAATGATTTCCGTAATATGGGAATATTTGTCGTTCAATCGCATGTAATAGATACGCAGATGTGTACGCCTGGACACTGGATTATTCATTTCCAGAAAAATTTTCGTGAAGGTGACCCTGTTCCGGCGATACTATGTTAAAATCCCGGACCGGTTCCATGTTCCAGAGTTTTTGTCTTGTTGCCCCGGCAAATATAAATCTCCGCATTACGCCAGAACCATGCAGTTATACGGGCAAACCAGCGGGTAATTGAAAAAATCTCATTAAATATTATAGGGTTTAAGATTGTGTTGTGCCCGGGAAAAATCCGGAGCACAACGATGTAGGAGGAACCCGAATTCATGAACAGTAAACGCGTCTGCAATATCATCATCAGCCTGGCTTTGCTGATATTGCTGACCGGTAGTGTCTCAGCCGATGTAATCCAGGCGGGAAGTTCGATCGATGCCACACTCACCTCGGTCACCACCCACCTTGATGCAAAAATCATGGGTGATGACCCGGACTCTCCCGTAGTCCTGAACTACGACATATCGGCAACAGGCACAACCAGGCCTGACGGTACGACCGTACCTATGAGTGGTTCTGCAGTTGCCTATGTCAGGGCACACATCTCCGGAAGTCAGAAAGGCTCCGGCCCAAATAACGGGGAGCTTACCTATAGCGACATAACTAAAGCCAGCGGCCTGATCACCAGTTTCCAGAAATCTATCGCCTACAGGGGCGGTAGCTTTCTGGTCTGAAGTTTGGGAACAGGACAGGGGATCGAAAGGGGCCAGCACCCTGTAAACCCTGTTCTTTATTACTTGTAAATGGCTTTCCATCCCTGATTTTATCAATCCCGGTACAATTTCTGTGTTATGCCCTGCATGGTTTCCTGATTAATTCTTTCATTGCTGGAACGTACGTTACCTGTTCAAAATTAAAAGGTACAATTGCCCGGGTAGGGCCTGTTTCTTTGGGTTATAAGGTTACCTGATTTTTAAAAAAAGGGATTATTTTTTTGCGTATTTAAGGGGCAACCTGTCGATATTATTGGTGGCCAGCGTGTAGGGCTGGTTGCAGATGCCGTTTGTAGCTGGCGTAATCTGTGAGAATCCCTGGCCATTTGGCTGTCCCCAGGAGTTACCTCCGGAGTTTGCCCCGCCGGTAATGCTCTTCTTGGCTGACTGTGTCAGGTTCCATTTGTTCGCCGGGAGACCTGAAACAAGGTTGGCATTCTTGGCATTGTAGAAGTAGTTATTGACGATTACGTTATTAGCGGTGTCCCACATCATAATACCATCATCAACATTGTTTCTGACATAGTTACCATATATCGTGTTCCGGCTGTTGCGGATAATTCTTATCCCGGAATCGTTGTTCTTGTCGAATGTATTACTAAACACCATATTGTAGTTTGCATCGTCCATCAGGATGATACCATTATAGGTGTTGTTCATCACTGTATTCTGGGTAAACTCATTATCATACGAGTCTTCATAAACCCTGATTCCATGCCAGATATTGTCTTTTACAGTGTTTTTAGTGAAGATATTATCGCTTGACCTGTAGATCTCAATACCATCATTTTTGTTACCGGTCATGGTATTCCCAGTGACAGTGTTGAAATTACCTTGTTCATTGAAGTTTAATCCTGAACCTTTATTGTTGAGTAATTTGTTGTTCAGGATATCATTGTTACTCGAGAAACGGATCCTTACGCCATCATCTCCATTGGCTGTGGCAGTGTTACCCGTGATCGTATTGGAATTACTGCCCTCGTAGAGAAGGATACCAACTACCCCATTCCCAGTCGCCGTGCAGGTTTTAATGGTATTCCGTAGGGAATTTTGAAGTAAAATCCCGTTCCCGGTATTACTTGATGCCGTCACCTTCTCGAGCTGGGAACTTTTCACATCTGTCAGGAATACACCATTACCCCAGTCTGTAACGACAACATTCTTTACTACGACATTAAAAAGGGTCATCCCCGCATTGTAAATCCTGATACCCACACTGCTCGCTCCATCTACCCCATCCAGTGTTTTTCCTTTTCCGTCAAGCACAACGTTAGGGACAGCGATTATAATCCCGACAGCGGAGTCAATGATATTATTGGCCAGGTAGTAATCTCCAGGCACGGTGATGGTGGTCGGTCCGGTGATCGGTGTTGCCGCTGACACGGCTCCCGTCATTACCAGGCTTGCAAGAACAATCAACACTGCCATCCATATACAACACTGGTGAAACCCCTTACAGGGTCCTTTATCCGAATCTTTTGAAGAAACCATGAAATTCACCTTTCCCCCTGCTTGCATACCCTACGGTAGAGTCCAGCAAATACAATTGCGGGCTCCGAATAACCATGGTTATTCCCTCCAACGGATATGCCGCACGTGTCACTAGACACGGGTTACAATAAATATGTTTCGAATTCTCTAAAACCAGGATTACCGGGATCCTAATACCGGATATCATACAGGTCTATCCCAGCCTGACCAGACCATACCTTTTATGCTGCATTTCGTACTATCTTCAAACGATAGTCATGGTTATAAATCCCGGCCAGATCATTATCTTCGGACTCCCCCTGTACTTCTACCTGGGGATTGTCACTCTGATTGCACTTATTTCGACTGCAGTACTGGGAATGTTGTTTGTAAAAGGTAAGTATGGCGTCCGGTTTTCCTGGCATGAACCGGGTGCTAACGCACTCC
>JALOPT010000082.1 GCA_025453715.1 Methanoregulaceae archaeon
TGTATCGTGCTGAGCGGCTCACCCCCGTACCGGAGAGAATTATCTATAAGGTTATAGAATACTTTTTCGAGCAGCTGGTCTGCCAGTACCCTCACTTTCCCGACATGAATATCGATGGCTATCCGCTCATTATGTAACAGGTTGGACGCCCGGGTGATAGTTACTGCGAGGTCCTGCCAGACAGGCTCGTTTATCCCGATATCCTGGTAATCCCTGGTGAAAAGTATCTGGCGTTCGATTGTTGAAGTGGCTTTCTGGATCATGTTGATGTAAGGCGCAACAGTATCCCCGGGTGACTCAGCCATGAGCAGGTCGAGGGCTCCCTTAAGGACGGTGAGCTGGTTCAGGAGGTCATGGCGGGTAATGCTGTTTAAGAGGTGCAGGCGCCTGTTTGTCAGCTCGATCATCTCGCGGTATTTTCGCATTTCAGAGATGTCAAGAATTGTCCCGGTCACGTGGGCTGGTTTTCCCAATGTATCATACTGTATAACCTTTCCGCGGAACAGCAGCCATTTGTAGGACCCGTCATTACAGAGGAGACGGTATTCTACATTGAGGAGCGGCGTATGACCCGTAAGAAAATTTTTCAGGCTGTTGCGTACCATTTCAAGGTCATCCGGGTGGACTAACCTATCGAGATGGGACATATCAAAGATGGTGGATTCTGCTTTATATCCTAGTATTTCAAGCACTTTCTGGCTTACCGTGACCTTTGGTTCAGGTGATACATCACATTCCCAGATACCGATGTCCCCTCCTTCGATAGCAAGCTGCAACCGCTCTTCCTTTTCCCGGAGTTTTTCTTCAAGGTTTTTGTAGCGGGTAATGAGCAGGCCGACACCTGTCAGCCGGACAGGTTTACCTGACTCGTCTGCAATCACGCGGCCAATTGCCCGCATCCATTCAATCCGCTCTTCGGGGAATACCATCCGGAATTCTATGGCAAAATCCGGATCAGCCTTCCACCTGACAATAGTACCTGTAATTGTTGATTCGATACGGTCCCGGTCATCGGGGTGGACAAACCTCATAAAATCCGAAAAATTGTCAGCAAATCCAGGTACCCGTTCTGATTGACCATCTCCGGCAGGGAGCTCACTGATGCGGTCGTTGACAATATTCCACTCCCAGAATTGGATTCCAGAGATGGATATGGCCATTTTCAACTTTGCATAGGTCTCTTTAAGCTCGTCCTCTGCCATTTTCCGGTCGGTAATATTCCTGACATACTCAATTAACCCTTTCAATTCGTTGCTGGCTGCATCGATCAGAGGGAAACTGTAGAGTTCAAACCAACCGTCGATTTTACCGTTGGGGCCAATTTTCGGGACCGTTTCGACCCTCGGTTCCCTGGTGGATATCGTCTGTGAGGAAGGACACCTTTCACACGGCTCTTTCCGATTATAATAGGCCTCGTAACATTTCTTTCCAACCAGCGGCATCTTGTGGGCGTACCAACCCTCCAGTGCAGGGTTGACCCGTAAGATCCGCAGTTCAGGGTCAAGGATGCTGATACCATCCCTTATGCTTGAGAAAATATTATTCAGGAAACGTTCCCGCTCTTCGAGAGCGAGCGCATATGCCTTTTTAACGGTGATATCACGCCCGAAAACGGCAAGTTTCCGTACCTTGCCATCGGTGTCCCGTATGGGATTTATCGAGTTCTCAATAATCCGGTTGTCGACCGTAACTTCGAAGGAAACCGGTGTACAACCTACTATGGCTTCGCGTGCCCGCTCTTTTAACGCTATTGCATAGTTATCCGGGACGATGTGGTATAAATTGGTCTCAAGGATGTCGTCCATATTCATATGGAACCATTTTGCCGCAACCTCATTGATCTTCAGGATCACCCCTGTTTCATTAATCAGGACAGCGGCTTCATGGGTCGCATCAAGCAGGGCACCCGTCGTCGTTTCGCTTTCCCGTAATATCTCTTCAATCCGGTGACGTTTTGACGTTTCAATTGCGAGTGAGATATAATCTGCAACAGATGTTGCAAATTCCTGTTCCTTTCCGGTCCATATGCGCTGCTCCCCGGTATGTTCATGACATACGATACCGATCACGTGACCATTTAACCAGATGGGGACGTCCATCATGGAGGTGATACCATGCGGCCTGAGATAGTCCTCAAAGAGTTCTTTCGTACAGAAATGATCTTCCACAACATCCGCGGTGATCAGCCTCTGCTGCCCTAACTCCTGGAAATACACCGGGTGGCTGGTGGCATCGATATGCCCGCCCTCAACGTGCGAATTCGTACTCCTTGTATAGAGATCGCGGCAGGTGATACCTTTCCTGTCATCGTCACATATCCAGAAACTGACGCGTTCAATGCCAAGTACCGCTGCATCGGTCTCCAGGATGTGCCGGACTGCGGGATCAAATATCGTAAGGTCTGTCCTTGCAAGGTCAAGAAGTGCCTGGTGGTATCTCAGGTTCCAGTCCATCTGGGATTTGGCAAGTTCATCACTGTTTTTTCTCTCGGTGATGTCCCGTGCAATGAGGAGGACTGCAGAACGCCCCTGGAAACTGGTGAGGCGCCCCCGTCCTTCTATCCATCGTTCTTCCCCGGAAATCTTCCTGATCCGGTATTCCCCGAGTAGGGGGTGTCCTTCCTTTACCTTCGCCAGCTGGTACCTGGCGGTAGTACGGCCGTCATCAAGAACAAATTCAAAGATATTCCTTCCAATGCCAGACTCCCCTGATGGCAAACCGGCGAGCTCCGCCACACTTTCGTTCGCGAAAAGGACGGTACCATCCCAGTCAACAATAAAAATACCATCGGGAATATTTTCGACCAGTGATTTGAAAAGTACCCGGCTTTCTCTGATTTTTTCTTCAGCCGCCCTGATCTCGCTCAGGTCAATAATGATCCCACGGAGGCCGGAAATCTCACCGTTCTGAATTATTGGTGATGCAAAAATCTGTATCGGGAATGTTGTACCATCCTTGCGGACCCCGGTATATATATCCCCCTGGGTACCTTTTCCTTCAACAAGCGCCTGGATGCCCTCAGTCGCACGTTCGTGTTCCCCGGGATCGAGCATTACAAGGATATTAGCCCAGTCCCCGAGGTCTTCCCGGGGGTACCGGAACATATCAAACGTGCGCTGGTTTGCGTACAGGATCGTACCCGATGTATCAATCTCAAAGACACTCTGGGGGAGCAGTTCGGTTAGTTCCTGGAACCTGTCCTTACCTTCGAGAATTGACGCCTCGTATTGTTTCAGGCCGGTGATATCCCGGATGCTTTCTATTGCACCGATAACATTCCCTTCATTATCGTAGAACGGTGTCGCTTTCGCCCAGACAATGGTCTGTTTTTTCTTCAGCTCCGGGACTTCTGTTTCTGCAATTATTCCATGCCCGTCCCGGGTGATATTTTTGTAATACCGGCTCCGGATATGTTCGTCTTCTTCATAAAGGAGGTCTATCAGTATTTTGCGCTTCGTGCCATAGAATGGTATGGCATACTCACAATCTCCCTTTCCAAGCATATCAGATGCAGGGACTCCGGTCAGGCCTTCGATGGCCTTGTTCCACGCGATTACCTTTCCATCACTATCAATTGCAAAGGTCGCATCGGGCAGGAAGTTAATTATGTCGTATAACTGGCGTTCCGAACGGATATGGGCTTCCTCAGCCTCTTTTCGCTTGCAGGCCTGCCGGACCATGTTCCGCAGTTCGGCAAACTGTGATTTCGGGTCCCCCCCTTTCTGGAGGTAAAAATCTGCCCCGTAGTTGAGTGCCTCAATGACCACCTGCTCCCGCCCGCGTCCGGTGAATATAATAAATGGGGTCTTGTTCCCTTCTTCCCTGATCTTCTTGAGAAACTCGATACCGTCCAATGCCGGCATCTCGTAATCAGAGACGATCACATCGAAACGTTCCGGCCCTGATATAAGCCGCATGGCATCGAAGGCAGAAGCACAGGTCGTTACGCTAAGTCCCTGTTCACGTTCAATAAAAATGCGGGCAATATCAAGAAGAGCTGGCTCATCGTCAACAAGAAGTATCCTGATCATTTGAAACACGCATGACTGACTGGATTGCCCATTAAATACTTATTAGTTACTTATCGGAAAATTTAAATAAAGTTAACTGCTGGAAATTGCCCGTATGGGATAAGAAAATCATATTTTTTCATTATTTTTTCGCAGTACCTTTAAAAAAGGTGTAACAAAATGATCCTTCCGGTGATGCTGTCTGGTGAAGGTCCCTAATACCCTTATCAAAATCTCCGGGAGAAATCATCCCATCCCTGACAGCAGGGTCGCGTATACCTTCAACCATTGGTATGATTGTCTTCCTGACAAACCCCTCTTCAAAGTCCGGTTTGGAGTGGTCAGAATAGACCATTCTTGGTGATACGTGGATGTCCTTATACCCCGCCGCTGCCAGGAGCGGGTAGAGTTGCCTGCCAATGAGGGAATTTCCCCCGGTTTTTGCCTGTACATCAATCAGGCAACACCATGCAGCAACCGCCATCCTGGTTTCAGGATGGAAGTAACAGGAACCATGATCACCTTCGATTACCGTTACCGACCCCCCCTGCTTAAGAAGATCCCGCAGGGCCCGGAGTGCAGTTTCCGGGTCCGGCAGATGTTCGAGTACGAAACAGACAAAAATATGATCGAATGTACATTCCTGGAACGGAATGGAAAAGATGTCTCCCCTGATAAACTGGTGCCCTTGGTGTCCCATGGTATCAAGTCTGGCCTTCGCCAGGGTGAGTGATGTCCCTGATATGTCCATTGACACTATCTCCGCACCAGGTGAATGACCGGTAACGATACAGGTCTGGCAGCCGGTCCCGCAACCAGCCTCAAGTATCAGTGACCCTGGTGGAAAGTACGTATCATAGTGGAGCAGGTCTGAAAGGGTCGATGCCTGGTCAGAGAGGCGTTCTGCCTCCCGGTCCGAATAACCGTGGACATATTGCGATTGTTTCATTCTCCTCACATACTCCTGGAACTTCCTTTTAGTAACATCATTGCAGCGTTCACCACCCTCTGAATTTTACTCCCGGATATCAGGGGAGTGTCCTGACGATACGTTCTTTATTGAGGAACCTCGTCATCGCGTTGACTGCCAGGAGAAGGGCAACCGTGATGATCAGGGCGACACCCTCCCCTGCCCACGAAATTGCAAACCCGGGCCCGAGGAGCTCACGGGAGAAGCTGATCAGGAAGATAAGCCCGAATATCACCCCTATGTTGATTATCTGGTTTTCCCGCATCCCGAGTAACAGCTGGATGAAACCGAGCACCCCTACCCCGCACGCGATAAATGCAGGCACAACGGTGATAATATGGAGGATTATCGGGCCTGACGGAAGAAGGACTTCCCCCTGGATTGAACCGGCGATGATGATCATCAGTACCGTTGAGGCAAGTGTCAGTATATAGGCCGGGATGAGCACACCGATTACCTTTCCAAGCCAGATCTCCTTAATCGGGAGTGGTCCAGCAAGGAGTGTTTCAATTGTCCCCTCCTGTTTTTCCCGAAGGAATGTCTGGCCTGAAAGGATATACCCGATAAGAAGCCCGATCATCAGCCCGTACGTAAACACAAGGCTGTCAATCCCCATCCCTGTACCAGCCCCTCCGCTGGCAATCAGTGCCGGGCCTGATACTGCCCCGAAAATAAAGGCCATGACAAATGCGGAGATCATCAATTGCGTGTTATGAGTCAGCTGGCGGATCTCCTTCCTGGCAATGACGAAAACACCCTTCATTCTGCCACACTTCCTTTCCCTGGCACGGTGAAGGTTACCTGGCCGTCCTGCATGCCTCCGGCCTCGCGGACGACCTCGAGATAGATCTCCTCAAGTGTCCGTTTCCGTCTTACTGCTTCCTCCACCCCGAGACCATTTTTTATCAGTGCTTCAAGGACCGGGGATGCGCTTGGCCCGGAAAGTGTAGCCCTGATATGACCGTGCTCCTCACAGGCCTTGGTAACACCTGGCACAGCGTTAATAATTGCAACAGCCCTGTCTGCCAGGGCCGGGTCAGAGAGTGTGATTTCAATTCCTGTACCTGACGGGCCGGCCCTGAGACGTTCGACTGAATCATTCGCCCTGATTGTCCCGCGGTGAAGGATTGCGACCCTGGAACAGACCCTGCTCACTTCGTCAAGGTTATGGGAATTTAAAAATATCGTCATGGCCTGCCGGGAAAGGTCAACAATAAGGTCATGGACCATCTTCTGGCCTTCAGGGTCCAGTCCGGATGAGGGTTCATCAAGGAAGAGGATTTCAGGCTTGTGCAGAATTGCCCTGGCAAGACCGAGTTTCCGTTTCATGCCGGTTGAAAATATACCAACGAGGTCGTCAGCACGGTCAGAAAGTCCTATATAGTCCAGCAGTTCACGGGTCCTCTCTCCCGGGTCAGGGACTTCGTAGAGCTCTGCATAGTACATGAGGTTTTCACGGGCGCTAAACCTGTCAATGAGGCCGTTATTCTCAAAAAGTACCCCGACCCGCTTTCGTACTTCATCAGCCGTGTCAAGCGACTTCCCGAGGACAAGTGCTTCCCCCGAGTCCGGCCTGAGCAGGCCGAGGAGTATCCGCAGGGTGGTTGTTTTTCCTGCACCATTCGGGCCAAGGAACCCGAATACCTCTCCTTTTCCAACAGAAAAACTGATGCCGTCCAGTACCCGTGAGCCCCCGAAATTCTTTGTCACCGAGCGGACCTCTATGCTATTCCTGTTCATCCGGCACCCCGGTCTCCAGCCGCGTCCCGGTGATTACGCCCGGGAAACGCTAAAGGAAGACCCTGCTGCATGATCTATGTGACGTCCGCTTATTTAATACAAATATTTCCACCGGCTTTTCCCGGGATTGCTCTGATACCAACCACCATATACAATGAGAGGGAAGAAATTGACCGGGATGAATGAACAGATGAGTGGTGTGGGTCAAGGATCCGGTCACCTCAAGGCAACGTTTGCAGCCGGGTGTTTCTGGGGCGTGGAAGCGGCATTCCGTAGGATAAAAGGGGTAATATCGACAAGAGTGGGCTACACCGGTGGACATATGCAGAACCCGACATACCGGGATGTCTGCACGGACACGACAGGGCATGCGGAAGCGGTGGAGATCACGTACGATCCCGCACTGTTATCATACGGGCAGTTGCTGGAAGAGTTTTTCAGGATACACGACCCGACCACCCCTGACCGGCAGGGCCCTGATTTCGGGAGCCAGTACCGTTCAGCGATTTTTTACCATGATGATACGCAACGTGCAGCAGCGGAATCTTCAATCATGCAGCTGGAAAAGAGTAGACGCTACCGGCAGCCGGTCGTGACCCAGGTCGTCCCTGCCCGGGAATTTTACGAGGCCGAGGAGTACCACCAGCAGTACTTCGAGAAGAACAAGGGTGCTCGGTGCCATATTTAGGGAAATGGTTGTGGAAAATTGTTTGATTTAGGGGTGGATACTGGTGATGTTAATTCCCTGTTATCTCCTGAAAAACTTGAAAAAATAGGTGTGAATTAAGAAATACCCCATCTACCTCTTTTATTGAATAAATACAGGGCACCTGGTATAGTACCTTAAAATTTACCTGTGTTCCAATCCAACAAGGTACAACAATGAAAACACCTCAAACTGATTCATCACCAGGTACATGCAACCGGTGCGGGGAGTGTTGTCGCTGGCTCCCTGTTATCGCGGTCCGGCAATGTAAACCCCACCAGGTTCAATATCTCAGGGAACGGGGGTTGAAGGAAGCAGAAGGTTATTTCCTTGCCGACGCTCCATGCCAGCACCTATGCGAGGAGAGGACTGATAATAGCGGGGTAAAGAAGTGGGTTTGCGATATCTATGAGGCCCGCCCCGCTACCTGCCGGGACTTCTGCGGGAAGACGTTGAGCGGTGGCAAACGGTATTACGTTCCGCCAAGTTGTACAATGATTAGAAGGTAGGCAAGCAGGTCTCGAAAAATACCGCAGGAAAACAGAGGGGGACCTGGGCCCTTGGAATTTTTCTCCTGATCAATTTTTTAGATCTCTATCCCCCGTTAAAGCCGGATTCAGGAAATATCCGTCAATATTTTTTTTAATACGCAAAAATCTTCCACCCGCTTGTCTTTATCGTGCATAGATGGTGAGAGGTATAATTGGAAACAGAGACCTTAATGAAACCAGGTGTCTGGATGGCATTTGCGTTACAAAGAAGGTTGAAGCAAAGGGGATCAGCATGGTCATTGTCCCTGTCCGGGCAGAACCATAATGTGACCTTTACCTGCAGGCCTTCCGGGGAATGAGCCTCCGGTGCAGGCCCGGCCGTGACCACGCCTCTGCTCCTCTCCTCCTCCATGGGGCACACCGGTGGCGTGGTATCATGCTTAACCTGTCCGGGACAATACCATTCGTTCAGGTGCCGGCACAGGACCGCCTTTTTATTGAAGGACGGTTCAGGCACTCAGGTTTCTTCTCATCCTGTTTTGCACCATCCGGGTCATCCCTGCGGTACCTGACCTGGCGTGCATCTTCAAAGTTCCATTCCTCCGCGATTAAGCGGTTCTCCCGTAATTTCTGGATGGCATACCTGACCGTGCGGGGAGAAAGCCCGGTCAGATTGATAATCTCCTTGTTCGTGAAGGCTTTGCCTGCACTGAGCAGCGAGAGCACTATCCATGAGGAAGGTGGCAGTTTCATTGTTTCTTCTCCTCGGAATCAGCCGGCGCCGGGACTTGCGGTATCCCGGACGCTGCGGCGGTATTGTATGGGTACTAAGAAGATCCCGGGTATAAAAAAATAAGAAGATATATGGGGTTCATTGGTTGAACCACACGGTTATAGCCTGTTATATGCTCAACCAAAAAGGATTTTAACCCCTTTTTTCCCAATGATGTGCGTGAGAACACTCCACGCATAACAGGTGTCCAGACTCCGGAGGGCAGGCAGGTACCCCGACCTGTTTCAGATGGCAGGGGCAGGTTCATAATCCGGCTTTTCATGCACGGTGATTTCACCATTCAGTGCAGTTACCACCCTGATACGTTCCACTGCCTGTGCTATCAGCAGGTCGATATCAATCTTCTCTTCTGCAGTAATAACATCGGCAAGATTGGCCCCGGTTGATGGCATTGCCGGCACTGCCTTGCAGCAGAGGTCCCCGGGTTTCTGGTTGAATGTCCCGATCCGGCGGGCGATTGTGACGATGTCTGCCTTATCGTAGGTCACGAGCGGCCTGATAACCGGGACATGTACAGCAGAGGATATGACCGCGAGGTTGGAGAGTGTCTGTGAAGCGACCTGTCCGAGGTTTTCTCCGGTCACAATCACCTCTGCGTGTTCCCCGGGCATGAGATTTGCAGCGACCCTGAGCATGAACCTCTTGCAGATGACGCAGATATAGCGCTGGGGGAAACCTCTGGACATCGCATCATAGAGCGGGGAAGAGTCCACAACAAGCATCCGGAGCGGGAACCCCTTTACCCAGAGCGATAACCTCCTGTGATTTTCAATAGCACCTTCGGCAGTTGCACAGCCGGCCCATTTTCCCGCATCCATGTTAAGGTGGACCATCCCGCACCCCCGCTTCATCATCAGCCAGGATGCGACGGGAGAATCAATGCCGGCTGAAATCAGGCCCAGTGCATTTCCCTGTGAACCGAACGGGAGGCCTCCCGGAGCCGGTATCCGGTGGTCATAGACGAACCCGCCGTTTTCGCGTGCCTCGACAAAGACCTCGTATTCCGGGTGGGTGAGGTCAACGACCGCCTCCGGCTGGTCATCGTAGAGCACTCCCCCGATAACCCTCCCGAGTTCCTGGCTGTCCGGGCCACCTGACCCTTTCTGCCGTTTTGCCCTGACGGCAAACCTCATCCCTGCCTTCAGGTGTTTCTTTCCCAGTGCTCCTGCTGCCCTGCCAAGTTCTTCAGGTGAGTTTCCGGTGACCGTTGCGACGCTGACATCAACAACCCCGAACACCCTCGCGACCTCGGAAGCAATCTTACGTGGCTCGTCCCCGTAGATGAGTATTCTTCCCCGGGGGGTTTCATACCGGAAGGACAACCCTGCAGTCTCAAGTGACTTCTTAATATTCCTGATGAGCAGGCCGATGAAATGCCGCTTAACCGGCTCACTTTTCAGGAAGAGCTCCCCGTAGCGGACCATTACCACTGTTTGTTCTTCCACACGGACCACAGTACCCACAAGTCCCAGGGATTTTCGTCCCTGTCTTCCGGGATTGTATGTAACTTATCTGCCTTGTAAGTTTGTCCCGAAATACTGTGGAAAGACTTTATTGCCCGGGTTTGTTGCTGGTCCTTAACGATTCATTCTCCCCTTCGTCTCACACCATGTGATGGTACGGTCGCAGGGTCCCTGAAATCCTGCCCGGCTTATTGGATTTTATCAGCTCTATACAGAAAATTCTTTAATTGGCGAGAATTAAGTTGTACAGAATGGCAAAAAAAGCAAAATCGGCCGCTCCGCCTGAGCCGATGAAACTGTTCTATATATTCTACAACCAGGAACGCTGGGACAACTGGTTGAACCGCCTGAGAGAGTCTGATTTCGAGGTGGCTGAAGATGCCGAAGAGATGCCCGAAGGGTTCCGGGCGCTCTATAATTTTGGCCAGGATATCACCGTATCTGTCCTGAAAATTATTAAACTCTACCAGAACGGCCGGTTCCCGAAGGAAGAGACCCTTGATCGGCTTGCCCAGGTGGAAGCGGTCATTATGTCCGAGGCCCCGCAGGACCAGATCGAAGAGATCGTCGAATCGCTCCAGCTCTCCATGCTTGTCCTTTTCGCTTCCTGCCGGATGTTTATTGAGGGTGGATACCCGACAGATATCAAGGTCCTCGTAAAGGAAGGGAGAAAAATGATCGATGAGGACATGGAAAAAGCCCTTGAAATTGCCGCAAATATCGGCGCCAATGTTATCAACGGGGCTACATGCTGCGGGAAATATGTCAAGGATGATATCGAGCAGCCAACCCTGTTTGACGAATGGTTAATCGAGATCGAGACGATGAACGAGTCGATGACAACCCTGAAAAACTTTGACGAGGAAACCGGAGAAGAGAGTTGATTGCTGAAAAAGCACGGTTCAGAAGCGCAAAAAAGATCGAACGCCTTGTGGGGTACAAAAGAGTCCCCCCTCTGTGACTGCCCGGCAAAAAAATTTGCCACCCTTGTCATTGAACTCCGTGAAAGGGGCCTCGAACACCGCCAGATCAGCAATTACCTGCTTGACGAATACGGGATCGAGATGTACCCTACAGATCTCCTGTCGTTTCTTGAGGATTCTGTCCATGTACTGGAAGCGATCCGTGATATTGCAGGACTCGATAAACGGGTCGAACTTGAGCAGAAGGCAGACGAGCATATCGCTCTGATTGCACGCTGACTCCCTTATTTCTTCCCGGTGTCTATTTTACCGTAATGCTTACAGGACTGGGAATTCTGCCCGGCTAATGCAGGACTATTGGCAAGGTTCGTACTGGCACCCCGGTACCTGTGAACTGACACCGGAAACGAAAGCTCATCATCCTTGCGACAGATATGGAAGAAGGAGTACCGTTCACATGGCACGCGAACTTGATGAGAGGGATATTAAAATCCTGCGTACTCTTGCTCCGGAATGCGAAGAACTGGTCTGCTCAGGTTCAGGAGTTGAGTTTCGTTCAATTCTCCCGCCTGTTGCGAACCATTATTCAAGGAGTGAAGAGGACTTCAAACACCGCCTGATGAGGCTCACAGATGATGACCTTTCTTACCTCGTTGGAAAAATGCGGACCGGGGACGAGAGCGTTACCTGTGTTCCCCCGGAATATGCCGATGTCCTGATCGGGGAAATTGCTTCCCGCGAAGGAAAAGAAGTCGCTGATGAGGTCCTTAACATATACGAGACTGCTGATGAATGCTAGAAGGAAATGGAGATAAGGATGAAATCCCGGCAACGGTGACGAGCCGGATCAGGGAAGTCCTTGCACGGAATATTGCTGCCCGTAACCACGGGCTTTCGCCCCGGCAGTTTACCGGAGCAGTCACAACCCTCCACTCATCCCTTATTGCGGCACGGCTTTTCGAAGAGGCAGGTTTTTTCCCGGCTGGTTTCGTTGATGAGGAGACCCGGAAAAAAGGCCTTATCGAAGGGCTGTCATCGCTGTTCGGGGCCTCCGGGGGAGAAGATGAGTTTCCCCTACCCGGGTTGAATGGTATAGAGGCCCATCCCTGGCCATCTCTTTCAGCCTGCAAAAATATCGTGATTGGCCCGGATGCCACAAGCAGGGTGGTCTTGTTAACCCACGAGAAAAAATTTTATGATGAATGGGAAGATCCATGGTCAGATACACATGAACGCTCGCTCCTTGCCTTCCTGCGGTGTTCAGCCCGGCTTTCCCATGACGGATGCATGGTCATCGCGGAACATTCCCACTGTTATACCGGTCCCGGGGTATCCCCTCTCCCACCCCCGTTCATTCTGAAGATTGCGAGTGACCTGGTCCTGCCCAGGCTGGCTGGAAAGACCCCGAAAAATGCTGGAATGCGGCTGATTGACCCTGCCTGCGGGACAGGACGTATCCTCCTGGCAATGTACCAGGTCGTTTCAGGCTGGCACCTTGCATGGTACCGGGAACACCTTGTCCCGCTTCTCGAAGAAGGTCGTGACCCGGCCTCAAGAAAAGTGCAGGCACTTCTCCCGTTTGTTGTCTCAGCCGATACCCGTGCAGGGTACAGGCGGTTCGGCACTCTTCCTCTTCCGGTGTACCAGTTGCAGGATGGCAGGTGGGAGCTCACAGGGGATGAAAAAGTCCGTATTCTCGGGGACTCGCTGTATGGCATTGACAGCGACCCGGGAGCTGTTGAAGTCACCCGCCTGTCCCTCCTGTCGGATCTCCTGAAAAGCACCGGGGACCGGAACACGGGGTATGCCAGTCCCGTGATTTTAAGGAAAATCCTTGCACGAAATATCAGGTACGGGAGTATCCTGATTGGAAAGGACTATGAAGAACAGCATTCATTGTTGCCCGGCCAGGGGGTGGACCGCCCGGTACCGGGTATTCCGACCGGCGATGAATGTCCAGAGGCGGTGTCCGATGGCGGGTTTACCTGTGTATGCTCCCTGTTCCCGTCCCTGCTCCCTTTTTCCGGCAAAGACCTGCAGGACTATCTCTGCCGTCACTATAAGTCGGGAAAACCAGGAGATGCGACCCCGTATTACCTTGAGTCCGGGCTCCGGCTGACCCGGCCTGGGGGCGTCCTCTGCGGGATTGTTACCGGTGGCTGGCAGCGGTCAAAGGGTGCTGCCCTTTTCCGCGGGTGGCTTGCCGATGGTTACCAGGTAGAAAGTATCACCGGCCTTGGTCACCTCCCGGTTTTCGCCGGTATGCGTGATCCCATGGTCATTACCATCAGTAATCATCCACCGGGGCATCCGGTCCGCGTATGCGATGCGGTTGAACCCAT
>JALOPT010000083.1 GCA_025453715.1 Methanoregulaceae archaeon
TTATGACCACCCCATCAGGATTGGTGATTTTGTTGAGATTGGGACTAAATCAGGCACTGTAGAGGAGATCCGGCTGCATTCTACTGTCCAGAGGACTGAAAACGGGGTTTATGTCAGGATTCCTAACGATGAGATCTACACGACTGATGTTTTCAATTATTATGTGAATGCGGCCCGCCGGTACGACTACGGTGTTGGCATCAGGTATGAAGACGATGCAGGGAAAGCAGTTGGAATACTGGAGAAATTATTCGACGGCTATACACATATCCTGAAAAATCCACCCCCCGAAGTGTTTGTATCATCATTTGATTCTTCTAGTGTCCAGATTAAGTTCAGGCTCTGGCTGCCTTCAAAATGGGTTAATACTATCGATGGTGCATCTTTTAAAACCAGTGTTCTCCTCGACGTTAAAAAAACGCTTGAACATAATGGTATCCAGATTGCATTCCCCCAACAGGTTGTATGGTTTGGCGATGAAACCCTCAGCCAGGGTTTTGACCGGGGTCATCTGTGACTGACGGCCAGGTCCGGAAATAATAGAATTCCTTTTATTTACTCCCGCCAATCCATCTTTCAACGGCTGATTTATCCAAACCTTAAATAAGGGTATTTCAGGGTAGAAGTTGATAGTCATGAAAAAGAAGCATATATTAACATTACTAATCGGAATTGCGGTTATTTTCCTTGCTGCAGCACCGGCAAATGCAGCTGTACAGGAGATAGTATACCGTGGGAACCTGGTCTCCATGAACCAGTCCGCCGGGACAATGACGATAAATGCCGGGTATACGTATGGCTGCACATTTGCCAACGGGACTTCAACCTGCGGTTGGGACCCGTCAAAACCGGTAAACCTTACCGGGAACGTTCCGGATCCGTCAGTATTTACCGTCCTTAAAACAGGAGACCCGGTCGTTGCAACGAGCATGGGCGGTCCCGGGGGCACGTGGATTGGAGTGGCAAAAGTCTTTCCGACACCAGGTATCGAGAACTGGCTGGCAACAGATATCATCGGGGACCCCGGTTCGCTCCCGGTAAATCTTGCAGCGGACTACTATTTTACGTATACAACCACACCCGAATGTGGTAACTGCACAGGAGCTGTCTGTAATGCATTATCTGCCGCTGTCACCCTGAACAGTACCGACAGGACGGTCCTTGAAAAAACCATGACAGCGGGAGAGAAAGTTATCTACAACGGGCGGAATGATAATTCAAGCGTAATAATTACGTTTGTACAGGGGCAGGGCCTTGCAGAAAAATGCCCGGGTAAAGCAGGAATAGTAGGAATGCAGCCAGTCTCCATATTTATTATCCATGTAAACCAGGGACTTACAGGACCATCTCCTGTCTTCACCCCCCTGGATACTGCCCCGGTAACCACATTGGTGACAACAACAATGACTGCACCAAAAACCCCGGTCCCGGCAACATCGGCCCCCACAACCAAAGCAGCCGGATCAGTTCTCCTGCCATGCTGTGCAATTGGAATATTAGGGCTGTTTATTGTGGCCAGAAAACTCTGACCATTTTTACTCCCTTATTTTTTCCCTTTCTCATGATGGAATGATGGAGGGTTAGGGATGGATTCATGCCCTTCACCTGCATTCTCCATAGCGATGGCCCGGGTCGCAGAAGATGAGGAGCCCTGCGGTATCTAGTCCATCAATCCATGTCCCGGTGCAGAAACCAGGAAGAGACATGGCAATCACTTTTCCGGACAGCCGTAACAATTGGTATGAGCCCCCGGCAAACATAATATTCCGGATAGGTTTCAGGAGGTCATATTCATACCTGGCGGCCCGGTCTGGCATTCGTTTCCGGTCCGGTCATTGTTCAGGCCAAGGAATGTGCAGTAGCCTCCGGAACAGGAGACTGCGCCAGCGCTGTAATTTCCGAGTAACTGGTTTTTATTCCCGGGTTCCTGCAACCACGAGTCAATTGCCTGCCTTTCAATACCACGGGTGTAACCGTTCCATTGACCGTAGGCGCTCTCAACCACGTTCTCATCCGTTGAAAGGCCGTACAGTGTTTTCAGGGAGTTCGCACAGGTGCCGGTCCTGGGGTTGATATAGGCGAGGTACTCATATTGCTGCATGTCCCTCGCCCTGACGATTGAGAGATTATAGAGTCGTTCGTCAAAGTACAACGGTTTTTTTCCGTTCTGTTCCCTGAGCTGGTTGAGATATGCAAGTGCGTCTGATGAGTCGGAGGGCCGGGAAGCGCTCTTGAGCGTGTCTTTTGAAACTGACTGGAACAAGACTCCGCCGGTATGCACTGCCCCGGTTGCCGTATCGGTGATCATCATGTTTATTTCCGGAATAATAAGGACCAGCGCAATAATAATCACAAGTGCTACAAGAATTTTTTGCCGGGTAGTCCCGGGGAAGCCTTTTGGTTTGCCCGTTCCTGGTCCTTTAATTTCCTTGTTGGTTGAAAAAGAGTATTCCTGGAGATGGAGGTCCCTGACAATGGCGTCCATATCTTCAGGACGAAGCGTATAACCGGCATCAATAAAACGAAGCTTTTCAGGAAGACTTTCAGCCGTTACTACACGGAACCATTTCACCCGGCGGAAATCGATCTGCCCTGCGGGGTATTCACTGCCCTTGCAGAAATACGCCCATGAACCTATCTTTTTTAAGTTAATCTCGCCGATATGTGGGAAATGGCCCCGGCAGATCATGATCATTTTGTCGATAAAATCCTGGCGATGGATTTTGGACTGAATAAAGAGGTTCGGGAGTGTGTGAATCCCGTCCTTTGTTTCGACCTGCCATTTTCCGTTTTCCGACCCGCGAATCGTACCGGAAAATGCTTTCAGGTCAAGAATGAGCGGGCCATGGCTGGTAAGGACGACGCAGTCAAGCTCACCATTCGCGACGAGGACATTGGTCAAAAGGTAGACGGTTTCATCCGGAAATTCTTTCGCGACAATGCGTGCTATCTCTTTGAGCTGGTGGTGCTCATGTTCGAATTTTGTCTTCTGGCCGCGGAAAAATCGAATTCCCATACCTGCAATCCCGGATCCGGTATTCCTCCTGTCCTGTCTTCTCAGGTCTCCCGGTCTTTTCCATATTCGCAATTGGCAGTTATAAGCGGGTTTAATTGGTAAAAAAACCCACAAAACTAGCTATTTTATTATCAAGATTTGTATATAAGCACTTCTCTATTATTATGGCCCCTTCGTGGGAGTCTACCGCACTGCAATGCTTTCAGGTACCTCCCGTTACCTGGCTGAACCGGCTTCCATCATGAAATGAACAGGGCATACAGATAATCCACGGGGCATGCCGTGTAAAGTGGTATTTCCAGTGTTACGTGTTTATCGAAGCAGAAAAATATGGAGAGAGTAACTATCAGAACGATGTATGGACCCGCTGGTTGGTTATGTCCACGTAATCAATAGTTGTATCAATTTGGATACTTTCTGAGCTTTGAAACGGCTGGAGAAAATCAGGTGGTACCGGCATGGACTGTGGTGGGTTCGTGAAATACTCACGTTTCAGCTTTTTGAATAATGACTGTGTTGTACCGGGATTTGACGGGAGATAGGTCCCCTGGTATTTAGGTCCGGCAAGTACCGGTGAAAAGACGAGCATGCTTACACCCTGCGATTCCGAAGTCCCTGTCACCGGATATGCTGATGCTGACTGCAGTTTTACGGAATATCCATACGATATTCCATGGTAATAGCCTGAACTGGAATTTGAAAGGGACAGGGCGGCCGCTGAAGTCCCGGACATCAATACGCAGATACCGGTTGCAATGAGAACGATCTTTAAGAATTTACCAGGATAACTTACGATGAGGGCCATTGGTACCTTCACTGTTTATTTTATATTGGATTTCCGCAACAGATTAATTAAAACTTTTCATCCCACGGATATAAACGACGGACTCTGGTGATCAACGGCATTACTCATTATAACCATGATCACCAGTGTGCAGGACAGTATAGGAACCTCCCATCTTTTCGTAAAACTGCTGGTGATATTCCTCGGCCCTGAAAAATGCCGATGCGGGGGCTATCCGTGTAACAATACCCTCTGGACAGCGTCCTTCATGTTGCAGGTCAGTAACATATTTCAATGCCACCTGTTTGTCCTGGTCACTATGACAGAAGATTACTGGTTCGTACTGTAGTCCTCTGTATTCCCCCTGCTGTTTTTGACAGGGGTTATGGGAACGGAAAAATATGTCGAGAAGATCCAAAAATGAGACTATTGCGGGGTTATAGCCAATCATGACCACCTCAGAATGTCCCGTCGTCCCGCTGCAGACCCCCTCGTACGTGGGGGAAGGGATAAACCCACCCATGAACCCGACAGATGTAGCAATAACACCCCTGACGTGCCGGAATGCAGACTCAATGTCCCAGAAAGAGCCTCCGCAGAAGGTGGCAATACAGGTAGTTCCCGGCTCAGCATCTTCCATTATACTCGGTTCTCCCCATTCATGCACCAGACAGGATAAGCCTGCTGGCGTTTTTCCCGGACATCATCGATTTTAACACCCCGGGCCCTGGATACGTCCAGTGGCCGGCGATGTAAAGGCCATGGGTATATGGTACTTTCTGCCGCCACATCCTTGGCCGGCGCCACCCGAAGACTGCACCCTCGTCATTCCCGGTGCAGGAACGGTACGTTACGGGGGTGGCAATTACAATATCCACGATATGTGACGAGAGTCCGGGGACCACAGTTTCAGCCCGTTCAATAATTTTTGTTGCATACTTTTTCCGGAATTCATAATAGTCCGGGCTTTTTTCATACTGGGGCCCGGAATGCCAGTTATTCTCGTACATGAACCTGACAGGGGCCATAATCTGGACCAATGAACGTCCACCCCTTGCCGTGTCCGTGCCCGATTCCGGAAAATGTATGAATAATGAGACCTGATCAGGATCATCAGAGGTAAACAGCCCGTCTTCTTCGACCACCGGATTGACCACCCGGACCATGTTTCCTCCTCTATTGACCGTCCCGGGCTCCAGAGTGGTGCTCACGGTGACAGTGAAGTAAGAATCGGAAAGGGGAATTTTTTCGAGTTTCTCCCGGAATAACCGGGGGGATGCCTTGACCGGCAACAGGTCAAAGAACAGTGCCTTCATGTCGATTGTCGATAAAACAGCCTCTCCTTTGATATTACTGTCATCAGCGAGTGTGACGCCCGTAACATGTCCATCGGACACGTTGACAGATGTGACCTTTACCCCGGTCCGGATCACACCACCCTGTGCCTGGAAAAAATCGCGAAGGGTCCCGATGATGGATTCAACGCCACCATCAGGGGAAAAAACGTTATTTTCGGCCACATCACCGAGCAGATTGAGGAGGTCAAGGGCACGGGCGTTACGCACAGGAACGACAGAACGGAGCGCTGCACGGAGACATGCCATCTCAACCCCTGGAAAAGCCGAACCGAGCAAGTGCTGGACCGGCATCCTTCCATATTCCATGCTTTTCGGGAGTTTTCGCTGCATTGAAAAGCCCAGTGTCAGCCGTTTGAAAAATGACATCAGCTCAGGGCTTTCCAGTGGTTACAACCTCGTTTCATGATAAATCTCCATGGATAAGTCAATCAGCCGGCCAAGTCCCTGCTTAACTGCTTCCCGGTTAGTATCCTTAACCAGTTCACAGGCTGATTGTTCAAACAGCTCCCTGTTTGAGGTAATAACAAGGTTTTTTCCCTGGCAGGGACCGGTCACCTCGAATACAGGGTCCGGAGCGGTGAACCTGATCTCCGGGGCCCCTAGCTCACGGAATATACCGTTTACGAGTTCTTGATCATTCACCAGGTGGGAAGCTGCCGGTATAGTACGTCCACCTGATACATGTGCCGCGCAACAGCCACCCGGCTGGCCCTGCTGCTCCAGCAGGAGGACGGATTTTCCCCCCTTTGCAAGGTAAGCACCTGAAGTAAGCCCTGCAAGACCACCCCCGATAACAATGATATCCCATTTCATTTCATCAGTCATATTCAGGCTCCCTGGTGCTGGGATACCGGATGAAAAATAACCGATATATCCCTGGTTATTACAAAAAAACAACCTGCCATTTCTGTCACCCGATTATATAATTCCCACACACCATCATCCTTTCCCTGCCCGGTGTCATCCCTGCAGGTGAACCAATGCACAACAACCTCATGAGGGTACTATCCAGGCAGCGGGCTAATAAAACCAGCCGGGTTGGTACAATCCAGTTACTTTTTCTGTCCCGGGGTTGATTTCGGATGTAATGGTAGAAGAGACTGATATACCGGATGCCGCGAAATGGCTGATAGCAAGCCGTCTTGCATCCCGGCTCCCCGTGATGTACGACATCGCATTCCGGAAGAAAGTGGGGGATGAGTATGACGAGATTGAGCAGGACATCTGGATCGAGACGGGAAAAGAGGCAAAATCTGTCGCTGATGCATTCAAGCTACCGGTAAAAACAGCACCAGACCTGGCAAACACCTACCGGACAATTTCAAAGATTTTTTTCAGTCCGGATTATAACATGGAGCACATCAAATTTGAGGAAGACAAGTCAGTAGTAAGGGTCACAAAATGCCCCTTTATTTTCAGGGAGATGGAGATGCGGGGCCATACAGAGCCGCTTTTTTCGAAATGCCTGGCCTTCAGCATTTCTGCAATTGAAAACCTTAACCCTGATTACTCGCTCCGGTTTGTACGGAGCATGTGCATGGGGGATAAAGCATGCGAGATGAAAATCGTCCTCAGGGAGACTCTTTCCGAGGATAAAAAACAAGTCCAGAAAAAGTGAAGTGGTCGGGAGGAAATATCACTTCGATACGTGGAGCCCGTTTTGAAGGGCTATTTCCTGGAAGGCATTTGCTGTATATCGCGCCTGTGCATCGGTCATTCCATAGGTATTAAACTTCCATACCTTTGTTGCACCGGGTATTGTACCGGCAATTCCTCTCTCTTTGAGGGCACTTGTCAGGAAAAAACCACGCTTTTTATGATTCCGGGCAACGGTATCGAATGACCCGGTGGTATCAATCCTCGTGAGGGTATGGTTCCTTGGGTTCTCCGATTTCAGCACGGTACCATCAATGGCAAGGAGTGCATCCACGATCATCCTGCCGTTTGAAAGGTGGCGTTCCCATTGTTTCACCCGTTCGCGCACGTGGGGGAACGAGGCCATCATACCGACGAGGGTGACACCCATAAGGGTGCAGCCCATCATCTCCACTTCCTTTATCCCGAATGTCCGTTTTGTCAGGTCAGCCTGGGTCTTCGTTGTCCGGAACACCTCATCAGCACGTTCTTTTGTTACCGCAAGCACACCGGAGGGTGCAGGTGAGGCCATGCTCTTGTGGGCAGACCCGACGACAAAATCAGCACCAAGGTCACGGCCGTCAACCGGCATAATGCCGACCGTGTAGGCCCCGTTATAGAGCACCGGGATGTCGTT
>JALOPT010000002.1 GCA_025453715.1 Methanoregulaceae archaeon
TATTTGATGTGGAGGAATTGACATGGAGATTGGGTGCGGTCGAGGCAGTTTGAGAAAAATTTTGCATTTGGATATGGATTCCTATTTTGCAACGGTTGAGCAACAGTCTAATCCGAATTTGCAGGGAAGGCCGGTGGGAATAATTAAAGCATTGGGTCGGGGATGTGTAATTGCGGCTTCGATAGAGGCCAAAAAGTTTGGTGTAAAAACAGTGGCTACACCGGTACCTGTTGTCACCAGCGAGGAGACACTTCTTTTTACCCCCACCCCGACCACTATGAGGCCAGTCCAGACCAAAACTCCGGTAACAACCCCGACCAAGTCCGGTGCTCCTATGGCTGGAGTTATTGCCGGTCTTGGTTTAGCCGGCTTCCTGGCAATCCGTAAATATAAGCGGTAATATTGAGAATACCGGAATACCGGTTATTCACTTTTTAAACGTGAGGGTATCAGGTGCCCGGGTTTTTTCCCCGCTGAATTATGTCATAGAGGACCAGTACTGCTATGACCAGGCATCCGCCAAGGAAAAAAGCAATGAGAACTTCCTGGACAGGGAATACAACAGGTGCGGTTACCTGGAGCTGGACCTGGGAATGAACTGTTCCAGGTTGGTACGTGGGGGCCATGGTTGCCGCAATATCCTTCAGATCCGTGATCCCTGACCCGTTTTCGGTAACCAGTCCCATACCCTGTGCCCCGGCGTTTTCTGAGAATAAAGGGGCTGCTGACGGTACAGCGGGCAGTGTCTGAACCCTTGACTTTTCCAATTCGCCAGAGAACAGCACCATGTTCCCGGCCCGGGGCAATAACTGCAGTACTGCCCCTATCACTACCGTTGCAACCGCAATAACTCCAAAGAGCGAGGCGTATTTGAGGAGCAGTGCCCTTACATTTGTGACCCTTGGCGCGACGATAAGGAGCTGGTCCTTAAGCCCGTATACCTTTACTTCCCTTCCTTTCACGCTGTATTTTGTTTTTGTGACCTCTATCAGGCCTGCATCGAGGAGGTTTTCAATATGGTACTTGGCAGTACCCATTGGGATCCCAAGCTGATCAGTAACCTCGGTGGAGGTTTTCGGGCCTGTTTTTAAGAGCTGAAGGATATCGCCGGCTGTCTGGCTCCCCATAGCCTTCGCAATCTTCTGGGCCTGCTCTCCGCCGGGTTCGAGAACGATCACGTCCCTGGTACCGTGTAGCGGGCCAGTCCCAGTCCCGCCCTGCCCCTCATCTCCGGGTATTGTGTCGTCTGTCATAAGGCAAATCAGCTGTTAAGGGCGGCCGTAATCCTCTCGCGGCCGACCTTGATAGCAAGTTCCATCTGTTCGACCGCGGGCCCCCCCCCGCGTCCGACGGCAGGTGTCCCCCCGCCTTTCCCACCGAGGAGACCGGTGACCTGTCCGATAATCTCACCGGCATTCACTTCAATGATACCGGAAGTAATTACTGCATCCACCCGTTCACCGTTTTTCGACAGGAAGAATGCCACGCCCCCCTTCCCGGAGACCTGGGCTGCAATGCTCATCAGGTCCTTTGCCGGGAGGTCGAGTCGTTTGACCACGACTGATACCCCTTTGATAATTTCAGGTTTTATTTGTGCGATCTCAAGTTCCACGAGTTTCTGGGAGAGTTTTTCATTCTCTTTTTTCTGTTCTTTCCACTCGTTAAAGAACCGCTGCGATGTGACCGGCAGGTTGTCCTGCTGTACTGAAAACACCTCGGCCGAACAATTCACGATCTCTTCGAGGTGGTGCATCCATGCAAGTGCCGCAAGCCCGGCTGAGAACTCGAGCCGCTCGATACCGTCCTGTATATGCTCGACCCGCATGATCTTGATCATGCCTATCTGGCCGGTACTCATACAGTGAGTACCTGCACATGCCTCGATATCTCCGGCCACGGAAACAATCCGGAGTTCTCTGCCCGGGGGTACACCGCCCTGGTAGAGCGAGAACCCGTATAACTGCTCGGCCTTGACTCGGTCCTCAAACCTGATATCGATGCACGTATCGGCGAGGACCATCCTGTTTGCCGCCATCTCAATTTTATGCAGTTCACCGGCCGTTATGTGCCTGAAATGCCGTATATCTATTCTCGAACTCTCAACTCCTTTCTGGGCGCCAGCCTGGTGAATATGTGCCCCGAGCACCTCTTTTGATGCCCTGAGCAGCAGGTGTGTCGCGGTATGGTGGCGCATCAGCGACCAGCGTCGTTCTTCATCGACGATCCCTTTCACGCGGTCTCCGCGCCTGAGGATGCCGCCTTCCAGTATATGGATGACCACATCTCCGATCTTTACAACCCCCGTGACCCGTACCATGTTCTCCTGGGTAATGAGCATCCCGCTATCGGCAGGCTGGCCGCCACCTTCAGGGTAGAAGAGTGTCTGGTCCATTACGACAAAGCCATCAAAGAAGTCGATGACAACCGCCTCAAACTCGGTGTTGCATGGCTGTTCGTAATACAGCTTTCCGGTGGCAGGAAGGCCCCTGATACGGGACTGGTATTTTGCATACGGGTCTTCTGCAGCCGCAGCTTCAGACTCTGAGTGCATGTCAGCAATAAGCGAGTAGAAATTGTCAGGAAGGTCAACAACTGCCCCTTCCTTCTGTGCAATTTCCTTGATCATGTCAGGTGGAATACCATGGGAATCGTAGAGTGTGATGACCTCTTTGAGCGGCACCCGTTCTGATTTTGCCTTGAAGGTACGGGCCACTTTCTGGACGATTTTTGAACCTCGCTCGAGAGTCTGGGCATACTTTTCCACTTCACGGTCAATTATCTCCCTGATGACGAGGATGTCCTGTTCAAACTGCCGGGGCCCGATAATTTTTATCTGTTCCTCAACAAGGTCGGCCAGCCCGGCTTTTATGCCCAGGTCGCTCATCATCCTCAATGTCCTGCGGATTACAAGCCGTACAAGGTATCCTTCACGGACATTAGACGGCACGATGCAGTCACCGAGCATATAGGAAAGACAACGGGTATGGTCCACGATTGCATAGACCTTCTCAATCGGTGCGATCATGCGGTCGAGCTTGTCGGGAGGGACATTAATCGCAGAAGCGACTTTATTTCTCAGCTGGAAGAGGTTAGCCCCTGATATATCGCCGAGGAGTCCGGCATACCTGGCATTGAGAGAAAGAATTTTCGTATACTCTGCATCATCGAGCAGGTGTTCCATTCCTGCCGCTTCCATTACCCTTGAGACCATTTCCGGGAATACGGCATCGTAGATGGTCGGGGAGCCCCTGGACGCCCAGACAAAGCGCTCAAGCCCGTACCCGGTATCCACGATCCGGCTCTTCATCGGGTAATACATCTCACCATTGAGGTCGATCCCCGGGGCATCCGTTTTCTGCCTTCCAAGGTTCATGAACACGAGGGTGGCTACTTCAAGGCCCCCAATCAGCACCTCCACACTAGGCCCGGCATTTCCTCCGCCAATCCATGGGTGTTCCTTGTAGGTTACTTTCTGCAGGTCGCCGCCAATGGATTTTATAAACTCATCACAGAGTTCGACAGTGCGGTCTTTCCAGTATATCTCGGTGTCCTGGCTGTTAAAAGCGTGATGAGCCATCATTTCAAACTGGGTAAGGTGCCTGCCTGATCTCCCGACAGAGTCAAGGTCGTTTAACCTGATACATGGCTGTGAAATGGTAAGGGGGTTTGCCGGCGGGGGGACGATCCCTGCGGTAACATATGGCTGGAAATCAGCAATTGACGCAATCGTGAGGTAAATATCATCCCTCCACCGTGCGACAACCGGGTAACGCTCAATGCGGGTGTGCCCGTTTCGTTCGAAGAACGAGAGGTATGCCTCTCTCATCTCATCCATTGAATGCCGCCGGAATACTGGGTTTCCAATAAAACTATACGGTTCGCAGGGTGCATCACCGCAGATTTCACGGGAAGGGTCACGGGTCCAGAACGCAGAACCACACTTGGTACAGACCTTCCTGCTAAGCCCTTTCTGTTTAAAATAGTCGAGCTGATATTCTTCTTCGAGCATCTCTAGAGCACCCACGCATGATACCCTGTTGTGTTGTTAAAAACCGTTACCATTTTGTCGTCCACCTGAATCAGCTTACATCGGGTTATCGGGTGATTTTCTTTCTAATTCCCGGTTTTACAGAGAAATAACCGGTTTTAAGGTCACCCTGCCATCATCCATCCGGTCCACCTGTTCCATGGCTTTTTTGTTTTTAAAGTCCATATATAAATTCCCACGAAAAAGGAAAAGGATTTCCCATGAAGGTTAGCAACCCGGGGATATCTGCAGTGAATCAGCTGGATTGTGATGGTACCAATCAGGGTAAATGAAGAAATTTTCCGACCATTTTTACAATTCCAGTGATATCGTGATACATTATCCCGACCTGGTGGAATGTCTTCTATGCTTTCCCGGACAGCTGCTTTTAATCGAACGGAGGAGATCACCGAAATGCGAGTGGGAATAACCTATTTCATGAATGCATTTCGCAAACTTCATTCCTGTCGTGAAGAATTCCAGTTTATCATGGGAATAATCCGGAAAGGGGGCCCTGATGTGTCCGGAATTCAGGAGCTATTAATCTGGCCTGAAGTGACTGCGACTATTCACAAGGTGGCAGATTCCTGATTAAACAGCCATACTATCAGGGCACCGGTGCATTTTTATTCATTTTAATGTGTCCTGGTACCATTCATCAACCGGTTCGTACTGGCCGGTCAGTTCAGCGATCCTTGCTGCAAGTACATGCCAGCAGGAGCCGCCGCGAAAAGCCTGGGCCCGGCAGGTGCAGAACTCCCCCTCTACGATGTATTCATCGCTGGTGCCTACAACAACAAAGAAATCGAGGTACCGTTTCACACGGGATTCATCAACTGCAAGGACTGCTTTCCTTCCCCTCTCCCCATAAATACGGAGGATCTCCTCCTGAAGGTCAACAGATAGTGCATGGTCCCGCTCAAGGGTTTTCCAGAGTTCCTGCACCTTTTCTTCCGTTGTACCGCTCATTGGCTCGCGATCATCTTAGGAGGGTCATCAATATAGTGCCATCCCATGCGTGACGAAAGCAACTGCATGGCAGGTGCTTCAAGTGCATAATGCGTTGCCTCGATCAGGGGAAGTGGTGACTCCCTGATGACCGAGTGTTTTGCCTCGGCCGAAAGGAATGCATCTGCGCCAAGACGTTCGGCCTCCTGGATTAAACCGATATCGAACCCGCTCCCGCCAACAACAGCCAGGCTGCGTGTGGAGTGAAGATCGCCCCATATCCTGAGTGGCGAATGGAGAATTTTTCCGATCTGGTCAGGTACCAGCTGGCAGTCCCCGACCAGCCCAAGGGTCATCGGGGTAGTATTCGTGAGACCGAGTAGTTCGGCAAGAGAATCGTTGACGCCCCGTGGGGCATGGTCGAAATTTGTATGCATTACGAAAATATTCATCCCTGAAGCCAGGACAGACCTGAGCAATGAGACGAGTGGTCCCCTGACTGCTGTTACCGGGTGGAAGATGGGGGTGTGATGCACCACAAGCATATCGGCCTGCTGCCTGACTGCTTCTTTCACAACTCCCGGACTGGCATCAAGAGCACAGGCGACCCTCCTGATATCCTTATTTCCTTCAATAATAAGGCCAATACGGGCAGTATCAAACTCTTCTGCAAGACCGGGTGGTGCTACTATTTCCATCCCGGATATAAACTCGCGAATATCCATAATGCGGTTTAGGCCGGGGACTTTAAATATTCTATATTACTGATGGTAATATATTAACCTATAAATATTCTTGAAAATGATATATACCCGTATGAAGAAGTCCATCGACCTGATAAATGAACGTGTACGGGATGGCAATGCAAGGGTGGTCACTGCTGATGAAATGCCCGGACTTGTTGCCGAACTAGGGGAGGAAGAGGCGCTCCGTGAAGTGGATGTTGTTACCACCGGTACCTTCGGTGCGATGTGTTCATCAGGTGCTTTTTTTAATTTCGGCCATGCAGAACCCCCTATCCGGATGGAACGAATTTGGTTAAACGATGTCGAGGCGTACGGGGGACTTGCGGCGGTTGACACCTATATCGGGGCGACCCAGCAGTCAACAACACGGGAGGACCAGTACGGCGGGGCCCATGTTATCGAGGACTTTATCGCAGGTAAATCAGTCGAGCTGAGGGCAATGTCGCGTGGTACAGACTGTTACCCGCGGCGGACGATTACAACTGACCTGCTCCTCGAGCACCTGAACCAGGCGATCATGTGTAACCCCCGGAATGCATACCAGAGGTATAACGCAGCGATTAATACCACCGATCGCGTCCTGCATACCTACATGGGGATGCTGCTCCCGAATTCAGGAAATATTTCATTTTCAGGTGCAGGAGTGTTAAATCCCCTCTCCAATGACCCGAAACTACGTATGATCGGCAGCGGGGTGCCGATCTTTCTCGGGGGTGCGCAGGGGATGGTCGTCGGAGAAGGGACACAGAACTCACCTGCAGGCGGGTTTGGTACATTGATGGTTACTGGCAACATGAAGGAGATGTCGCAGGACTATGTCCGGGCTGCAACGATGCAGGGGTATGGTGTGACCCTGTATATCGGTGTCGGCATCCCTATCCCGGTGGTTGATATTGACATTGTAAGGAGTACCGCTGTCAGGGACGAGGACATCGAGGTTGACCTACTTGACTATGGTATCCCCAGCAGGAACCGGCCTGCGGTCAGAAAAGTAAATTATGCAGAACTCCGGAGTGGCATTGTCGAGGTCAATGGCGAAGAAATCCGGACTTCCTCACTTTCGAGTTACCGGAAGGCGAAAGATGTCGCCGAAACCCTGAAAGGGTGGGTGGAACAGGGGAAAATGACCCTAGTACTCCCCACACGTCCGATTATCCCCGAAACAAGGGTTAAACCTATGCACGAATCCGTACACGGGCCCCGCGTTCTTGATATCATGGACAAGCGGGTAGTATCTATCGGTGAATCCGAAGAGATCAGGGCAGCAGCGCAGAAGCTCCTGAAAGGGGAGACAAACCACCTCCCTGTGATCAATAATAACGGTCTGCTGGTCGGCATTGTGACAACATATGATATTTCGAAAGCCGTGGCGAACCCGGGTAAAGCAACACTTGTGCGGGATATCATGAAAAAGAAAGTCGTGACTACCACGCAGGATGAACCGGTGGATATCGCGGTGCAGAAACTTGAACGTCATAATATCAGCGCGATGCCGGTAGTTGATAAGGAGATGCACGTGGTTGCCATGCTGACCGCGATTGATTTAGGAAAGCTGATCGGAGGGAGGTGGCTTAAATGAAACTCCTTGTCAACTTTTCAAGAAAAGCAGGTCAGAAACCGATTATTGCACAGGTAGTAAAGGAAACAGGGGTATTGATTAACGTGGAGCGGGCGATCATTGATTCGTCCGAAGGTGAGGCACTGATTGACATCCCGGACGAATCATGTAAAATTGTCAAAGAGAAGATGGCAAGCCTCGGGGCAACGGTCCGGGTACTTGAACACGGGATCATCCTTGACGAGACCGAATGCGTGGACTGTGGTGCCTGTGTGAGTGTCTGCCCCCATGAAGTGTTCTACCTCGACGAGGACTGGGTGGTCCGCGTCAGGGAAGGGCGTTGTGTCCTCTGTGGCCGGTGCATGGAGGCATGCCCGCATCATGCCCTCTACCATAAAGAAGAGCTGTGAAACAATTCTCTCACTTTTTTTATCTGCAGGGAAAATTGGCTGATTTCATTGTCCCTGTTAGGGTATCGTTTAAGAGGATGGTGGCCGGCGGCCTTCATAAATCCCTTTTTAAATCCGGAAAGGAGGTTCTTATCACCCGGAGTTCATCACCGCGGGTGTACGGTCTCCTGTCTTTTAGTGCTCCTCCCGGGCAGGCCTTGGTACTACGGCAGCGTTCTTCCTGATACTATTGCAATTTTCTTCAGGTGGCCCAGGTATTTACCGAGTAAGGAGTCAATTGTTTCAAGGCTGACAGGCCTGTACGCGGTAAGCTCACAGCTCACATTGACACGACGTGTCTCAAAGTTGATGAACGGGAACCGTTCAAGGTCGTTATTATGGTAATGGCCGTGCACCACCCATCCGGGAAACCCTGGTGGTGCGTCGTCCGGGTTATGGATAAAGAGGAATTCTTTCCCGTTATACCTGATCGCCAGTGATGGTACTGAGTCAGGAATATCGGTATCATGGTTGCCCCGGACGAATGTGATCCTGCCGTTCATATGGCGACGGTATTCTGATGAAGGGGGTGCCTCGGGGCTGTAACGCAAATCCCCGAGGTAGATTACCTCGTCAGATTCTTTTATGGTACGGTTCCAGTTACCGATGAGCACACGGTCCATTTCCCCTGCGCTGTTAAACGGTCTCCTGCAATACCGGATAATATTGGTATGGCCGAGGTGCAGGTCGGATATGATAAATGGTGGTTTTTCGGGAGGCTGATGCGTGGAAGCAAGTTCAAGCCCGGCGAGTTTCCGGTACTGCATCATGGATACCGCGGTCCGGTTCCGGTTGAATACCAGGGGACGGTTGAGCCATTCGCGGGCCGGGATATCGAATTCTCTCTCAATAACCCCATTTTTCAGGACGATTATCCGGAGAGAGACCAGAGGTGCGAAGTCTGGAATAATAACCGGCTTTCCAGCATGGACCGGAATATTTCCCACGCCATCCCTGCCAGGCTGGCCTGGAACGCTCCTATCCCTCATATCCCCCAGGCATGTTCTTATCGTATTGCAGATCCGGCTGGCATCGCGGGTCCTGAGGTTGTATCCATGGGTGATGTGGAACTGCCGTATATGAGGGTCGCGGTCAATCCAGCTATTGCTGCGTGCAACGGAGTTGAGCGAGTGCCAGAGCTGGTCATGAAACCTGACAAGTTCTTCTGAAGGGATGACCCTGTGGGTTATAGCCTGTCCTCTACTGCTTTTCAGGCGGAGATATCCTGAAAGGGTAAAGGAAATGCCTGGAATGCTATTCGATGCTTCTTCTATCGCGTTATATATGGCAACCGGTTCCACCCCTGCAATTCCCGTAAACGGCCCGTATAAGGTGATATGGTGAAAATGAGGGAATGCATAGATGTCCGGCACCAGGGACCGGAATACCTCTGTTTTCCGGCCGAGTTTCCAGTCATCAACCCGGAGCATGAGCATGTATTCGTCCTGCTCCCTGTACCGGTGCCCCCATCGTTGTAGCGGGCGGCACCTTCCACCCTTCACCATCACTATTCAGAAGTCGTTCATCGTATTGCTATATACATTTACATCCTGGAGCGCAGTCATTGAGGGTAATTATTCAGCCCGGGTACCTCTGTGGTACCAACTATTCACCTAGTTTTACCCGTATTTTCCAAAACTTACAATAGTACTGCCTGCAAAAAGGGTACCTGCAGAAAAGAACATGATCCGCCACCACTTCGAGCTGCGTGAGACAATTGCAACCATCCTTGCAGATGAACAGTCCCATATCGATGCCGCAGTGGAAGGGTTAATTGAAGCCCGGCAGGTTGTGGAGCGGTATATTGCGGGGGATCCGTTTTTCAGGTCAACATTCGAGCCTTATACTCCGGAATCTGATGACCTTGTGATAACGAGAATGGCACACGCTTCAGAGAAAGCTGGTGTCGGCCCAATGGCTGCAGTGGCAGGGGCAATTGCCTGGTCCGGAATTGAGGCGATGTATAAAGCAGGGGCAGCGTACGGTGTGATAGATAACGGCGGGGATATTGCATTATTTTCTGACCATGAGCTTCTTATCGGTGTACACGCAGGCAACTCACCATTCAGTGACCGGGTGGCTTTCGCAGTCCCACCGACAGCTGAAATCCTCGGTATCTGCACCTCGTCTGCAACGGTCGGCCCTTCAATCTCTTTTGGGACTGCTGATTCAGTAACTGTATTTTCCCATGACGTTGCCCTGGCTGATGCCTGGGCGACAGCGGTCTGCAACGAGATACGCCCGGATGATACGTCTGTCCTCCTTCGAATCAACCAGGAGGAAGTTCGCGGGGTTTTTTCGATAATAGGTGAATGGACCAGCAGCTATGGTATACTGCCCCCGCTTGTAAGGGCATATGTCAGGAAGGACCTGATTACAGCCGGCCGGAACTAGTGAAAACAGGGAGAATAGTCCTGGGCCGTGATCCATATATCAGGCATCATTTTGGAAATCTGACAATCATAATGGAGGTTTTAATGAAAAAAAGGCTAATTTCTGAGATCGAATTTTGCCAGCACTCCGATTGTTTCAGGGAAATGGTATTCAAGTGTTATACCGGTAGTGTTCTCAGGTACCTCGTAGAACAGGTAGCCGTTCCTTTCACGGTTCTCTACCATCGCATCACTGACAATCGATAGCCCGGGGACTAAACGCTGGCCTTTGGTATCTTTTATTATAATACCATTGAAAAGGCCTTCATTCCCTTCACTCCCGGCGCCCAGGTCACGGATAGTGACATTGAGCACCATCAGCTGGTAACCCTGACGGTAACTGCTGAACTCCCCATGCTGGTTGTATGGTTCAAGGCTGAAGGACTTGTTATATTCAACGGAATTCAACGTAATACGGGTATTTCCGTCATTTGCGCTCTCCCCGACATGGAACGTGGTAAACAGTGGTTTTTCAGATACCGGTGGTGGTGTTATCGGTGTGCCGTCACGGGGTTCTAACTGAAGTGATTTGTTTGAGCTGCTGATGTTCACAACCATCCCCGGTATTGGCTCTATTGTCACATCGGGCAGCGAGCTGAATGGGATCTTATTTGCAATATAGAGCGTCGGTTTCGGTATGGGCTTTATATCAGGACTGAAGTTCAGCGGTTGGGCCGGGAGTGGTACCTCCTGACTCATCGTCGTGCATCCTGCAAAAATGATACTGATCAGAAGGAACAAACCCATTAATACAGTAAAGAGTTTCTTACGCATTTTTATTCCTCCCAAATTTCCCGAGCATAATTTCCCTGCCACTTTTTTCCGGTTATCCGGTCCTGTGTTTGAAGACATCCGGTATATCGCTGTAATACGGTAACGTTCCCTGTTATCAGGTAATATGCGCCGGCATTTCTACTTTTTTGTCCCGGGCACAATATCCGGCAATTATTCTGTACAGGGGCCCCGGAATGCGCGGACAGGATCAATAACTATCATCAATGAACTGCATCGCACTGTGGAACGCATCTTTCCCATGGTAGTTTGCTATCACCACGCCTTCATCAAGAAGGGTTATTACCGGTTCGCCCTGTTCAACCTTGAATTCGACCTCCACGTAGTCAATTTCTGCAAGGATTACCTTGTGAGAAAGGGACGAGGCTGGTAATAACAGGAGCCTTTCCTTGGCCAGATCACCCGGGAACTCCCGGAAATAGTAGTAAAAGACCTGGTAGGCATTCAGAAGGTCAGAAGCGAGGAGTTCCTGCCGGACTTCAGGCTCGACGGCGTCGAGTGCAGCCGCCAACTGCTCCTCGTTGTCATTACTCTCGATAAACAGCCTGTCCGCAATTTTTGCAAGATCCCGGTAGGTTTTTCCCTGGTGCCCTTCAGTCATTTGCAAGTATATCGCAACCTGACGAGAAAAATGTCATGGTATGGCCAGAAAAGCTATAACCTGTAACGGGTGCAATAGATGCCCGTGAAAGATGAGGACCTCGACTGGATAGTGTATCATTACCTTTCAGACACCGGTGCGCAAACAGAAGAGGCAATCGTCCGGGAAACAGGGTTACCCGCTGGAGATATCCATACATCGCTCACCCGGCTGAAGGTAAATCTTCTTATTGAGTGCCGGGACGGACTCTACGATGTACTCTCAATACCTGAAATGCTGTTCCGTTGCCAGTGCCGGTACGAGAAGGAAAGTCCTGTCATCATTGAAAACGGCGTTATAAAAGTTAAAAAAACGGAGCAATAACATGGAGGTTGTTGTCCTGAGACTTGGCCACCGCCCGGAACGTGACCAGCGGGTGACGACCCATGTGGGATTACTTTCCCGTGCGCTTGGCGCGAAAGGGATGTACCTCGCCGGACAGGATACCGGGATTGTCCGGAGTATCAACCGGGTTGTTGAGCAGTGGGGCGGGGATTTTTTTATCGAAGATAAGGTGAAATGGCGCCGTTGTATCGAAGACTGGCACAAGAGCGGGGGAAAAGTTGTCCACCTGACCATGTATGGACTCCCGGTACGTGAACATGAGATTGAGATAAGGAGCGCGGAAAAAATCCTCGTCATCGTCGGCGCCGAGAAAGTCCCGGGAGAAGTGTACGGGCTGTCTGACTGGAATATTTCAGTCACCAGCCAGCCCCACTCAGAGATTGCAAGCCTTGCAGTGTTTTTAGACCGGTTATTCGAGGGCTCGGAACTTTCCACCGAGTTCCCGGGTGCGAAGATCAGGGTAGTCCCATGTGGGAAAGGAAAACAGACAGAAAGTCTCTGAACCGGCGTGTACTTATTGCCGGGTTTACCACGCGTCACGTGGCCAGTTCAGCTTATGCAGCCGGGTACCAGGTATGTGCAGTCGATCACTTCTGTGACCATGACCTTTCCCGGTATGCAGATGATTGTCTGACGTTTAATGACCTCGATTCGCTACCCGCTGCGATTCAGGAGATGTCCGGGCGACACTCCTGTGATATTTTTGTCCCGACCTCGGGGGCCGAGATACTACCGGTCGGAATTCCCCGGTACGGCCCGGTCCCGGAAAGAGCTGCTACGTTTCTTGATAAAGGCCTGACATCCTGTTTTTTCCAGGAAACGGGAGTACCTGCACCTGCAACCCTTCTTGAGCGGACATACCCGGCGATGGTAAAACCAAGGAGCGGATCAGGGGGATGGCGCAACGCGGTACTCCATAACGATGAGCAATGGCGTAAATGGAAAGAAGACCTCGATGACCCGCCAGCTCTCTGGCAGGAGGTGGTGGAGGGGACTCCGGCATCGGTCTGCTGCGTAACCGATGGTACCCGCGCCAGGGCGGTTGCAGTCAACGAGCAGTTGCTTAGGGGAGGAGAAGACGCCGCCTACGGGTTTTCAGGTTCGATTACGCCGTTTGTACATCCCTTTGCTGATGAACTGGTGAGGAGCGCAGAAAATATAGCTTCTGCATCGGGTTGCACCGGGACAATCGGGGTCGATTTCGTTGTCGGAGAGACTCCTTATGCAATCGAAGTAAACCCACGGTTCCAGGGGACCGTTGATACCGTTGAAATGGCGACCGGAATAAACCTTTTTTCGCTCCATGTAGACGCCTGTGAGGGGAGGATCCCGGACAAAATGCCGGTTCCCGGGCAGTTTGCGGCGCGAAAAATTCTTTTTGCCCGGGATGACCTCCAGGTGGGAGAGGACCTCATTAATTTTCCCTTTGTCGCAGACGTTCCGTGGCCGGGTTCAAATATTGAAAAGGGCGGTGCAATCGTAAGTGTTTACGGATGGGGACCGTCACGCAGAGACGCAATATTGATGCTGGATAAACATATTAGCACTGTGCAGCAATATATAGGAAGGACGTCCTGATGGAAGAATTACTAAGCAACATTGCAATCCGTGCATACCTGCTGCGCATAATTGGCGAGGAAGGACTTGACCTGCTGTCAAAATATCCTGATAATAATGAATACAGTGACGAGGACCTCGCAGCAAAGACGGGCATCAATTTAAACTCGGTACGCCACACCCTCTATACACTCTACGAGAAGAGGCTTGCAGAGTACCGCAGGATTAAAAACAACGAGACCGGCTGGCTCACGTATCTCTGGCAACTCAGGATGGACACCATTTATGATGCAATCCGCGAGGACCTCGAACGGGTGCTTGACAAGCTTGAAGCACGCGCACGGTTTGAGGAAGAGAATGACTTCTATATTTGCAAGTCCTGCGGGATCATCTGTACATTCAACCAGGCGATTGATGTCAATTTTATCTGCCCTGACTGTGACCAGCAGATGGCGCATTTCGATAATGAAATGCTGCTGCGTGCCCTTAAAAAGCGTATCAATACAATGAAACAGACGCTTGGGCATGCATAACGACACTGTTTTTTTTGAAGGACTGCTTGCCCGGAAAGGGTGCAGTCCAAAAGTAATTGCCCATTGCCGGGCGGTAAACGCTATTGCAATGGAATATGTCCGGAAAGGTTCCCTGGCAGACCCGGGACTTGTTCTTGCAGGTTCCATGCTGCATGACATCGGTCGTTCACGGACCCATTCTATCGGGCATGCACAGGCAGGCGCAGCAATCTGCAGGGAGCTAGGCCTTGCTGAAGATGTGGCACGTATCGTTGAATGCCATACCGGTGCAGGGCTTACAGCGGACGAATGCACACTGCTCGGCCTTCTGCCAATAGACTGTGTGCCAGAAACCCTTGAAGAAAAGATTGTTACTAACGCGGACAACCTTGCAGGTGGAAAACGCAGGATTTCAATTGAACAGGACATGATGGACGCATTCGCCCTGCCAAGGAAAGTACGGAGGAGGATGTACCGGCTCTGGCTCGAAATGGAACTGGTCAGGGCTTGACCATGCATGTATGGTATAACCTGAAAAAAATGTTTCAGAAACAATCCCTGATAAGGGAAGAACAAATTGCAGACCGTTAATTATTTTTTCATTGAATTCTGATTGCAGGACCGTGAAATAAATTTCATCCGGTCAATTCCAGGGGGTTTAAGAATAGCGGCAGATTCCGGGAATATCGTTTCAGTTTAAAAAAATCATAGCAGGTTGATATTGCAGGTACCAATTACCATTCCTCATGTATGTTCCTGTCGGGTTTCATCTGGTGATAACCCTGCGTTAAGATCTAGGAGGACTGAACGATCCCTGTAATAGCTGAACAAGTCCTCTCCCCATCCGATTGCATCGGGTACCTGGCTGAAAAGGTCTGTAGAGCTGTCGTATAGATTGCTGTCGTTTTTGAAAAGACCGACGGAAAGGTACTTGTCTGTGACCGTAATTCCAACTTTCAGGTCTTCACTGGTAACCCAGATTTTAAAATTCTGGAATTTGAACAGTTGTTTTATCTGCCCGATATATGGTTCTTTTCCTAGAAGGCTGGTAACCTGTTTGTTTACGACAAGTTCTACCGGGACCCCCGCTACCACCCTCTCAGCAACTGTTTCCGCCAGTCCCGGGCTCATAATTGACGAAATACCATGGATATATGCGGCCTCCCGTACAATTTTTAAAAAGTGGGAGTAGACGTGCATGATATCCACCTGGGTATCAAGTTTTACTTCCGAATCCTGGAGTTCACCGATTCTCTGCAGGAATTCGTCTGGAATTCCTGAAAGATCATGAATTGCCCAGAATTCTTTATGGCGGGTGATCCCACTCATAAGTGAGACAAAATTAGAAACCTCCGTAGCCACAGCCTTTCCAAGGGGTGTGAGGTAATACTCGTAATTTCTTGACTCAATGAGCATCTGTGATTCAAGGCTCCGGATTTTCGGTATTAACGCCTGTGATGTGCTCCCTGTTACTTCACGGAGCCTTGAAAGTGGGGGGTGTTCTTTTATGAGCGTTAACAGTATCTGGATTTTGAGTCGTGAACTAAAAATTGAATGGATACTTTTTTGATAATGCTCATAGGAGTCGAGCGGGTTCATCGGGCACCTTATTACCTGTACCGTTTCTCTTAAATGGTAAATATCATTTGATCCACACAATCACTCCGTGAATTCAGGAATTGAGAAAACCTTTAACTTTCGTTTTTCAAATCCCATAACTATTACTGTCAAAAAAAAATGCAGGGACAAAATGTATTTTTTTCCAGGTCCTGGCATTCCTAAAGGCAACTTCATCTTCCTATGAAAAGGATGAAAGCACTTATTGCTCCGAATATGATAAACCCCCCGTCTGCAAGGACATCGCAGATAAAATTAATGTCAAGTATTCTGCCGATGGAAATGATGCAGAACTGGATATAACAAAGTCCAATGGCAAGAAGTGTGAGTACCGGGATCGGCATGTAACTTGCTCCACAGAGCAGAATTCCCAGACCAATGATTAACGTCACGCTGGTAAGAAGCGCTTTGGTATTTCTGTCCCCGATAATTACAGGGATTGTCCTTACTCCCACCAGGGCATCCCCTTCCCTGTCACGGATATCCGGGAGAACCGACGCCATAAACACATAGTTGAAGAAAAAAAGTATGGTCAGGAGCGCAGGTATACCTGGCAGGAGATTGGATGCATAAACCGGTAGTAACGTGAGTGTTAATGCCCATGCACCAGCAACAAGAAGGTTTTTTAGCAGGGGGATCTCCTTTAAACGGTGAAATTGCCATGTTTTTGGGAAAAACGGCACGCTATAGAGAATACCGCTGATAAGCGGAATCAACCCGACAAGAAGTACGGCTGGCCCGGATAGTGAACAAATTCCAATTGCAACTGCGTATGAAATGAGAGCTGCAAAGAAGAGGTGCTTTTCAAATCTCTTGGTAAATGAAAATCTCTCCTGGTGATTGATCTCATCTTCTGCCTCGTCGGTCTTCCGGTTCAGGTTGTAAACCGAGAATGAAACAAGTATCATGATACTAACCAGGGCCGGTGTGCAAGAGATTCCCTGGATAAAACACGATGCAAATACCCCTGCTCCGCCGGTCAATGCAAGAATAGCCGAGCTGAACTTGATGGTACTAAACAATTCATTCAATGCTACCAAAAAGCGCTGTTTTATGTCATACCCATACCAATGGGTGGGTAACGATCTACCTTCATAGGAAAATGCCATAGGAAAAAATGGTACTGTACTGGATAACATTCGTTATGATGACGAAGGTTCATCTCCCGGAGTAATGTTAATCGCAGCGATTAATCTGAAAATACGTGATAAATATATCAGGTGATGTGCAATCTTCAATCCTGATAATAAGGTCCAGAAGCCCGAAATTTATCGTACCAGGTCCCCGGTGTAGAAGGTTGGAATATCCCGGATTGACGGGAAGTCATAAGAAACCTCCATCCTTTGAGAAATCGCGGTATAACCAGACATGAGTTTATCTCCCGGCTTCACCGGGGTTTAGAATTGCGGGGTTTTAATGATGGCAGGTATGAATGTTCTCCTCATCGAACATGAATCGGTTACCACGAAAGGAATTCGTGCAGTTCTGTCCGCTATGGGATATGAGGTGGTTGCCATTGTTGATGATGCAGATAATGCCCTGAAAATTGCCCGCCATGTTAAACCTGACCTTATTATCCTCGATATTTCACAGTACGGCGAAACTGCATGGATTTCGTCAGCCGAAAAAATCAGGGGGCATGGGGAGATCCCTTTCCTCCTCATTGTTGCACCTTCATGGAGTAACTATCCAGGTCTCGCCATGCTCCCCCCCCAGTTTGATTATTACATCCTGCCCCTCGAGGAAGAAAAACTGCAGATAACCATCAACATGGTTCTTAAGAAATATGCCCTTGAAATCCGGCTGAAAAAGAGCGAGGAACGCTACCGCACCATTGCTGAACTTGGAGATGACATGATATTCATTGTGAACAGGGAGCGGGTCCTGGAATATGCCAACAGTGTTGTAATGATGCGCTTTAGTTCTGACAGCCATAACAGTGATTTCAAAAAACCCTATGATGAGGTCCTTGCCGGGGAATTGATCAAATCGCTTGACAATTTTATCTCCCGGGTTATATGGTGGGGTGAAAAAATTCATCGCCAGGACCAGGTACGGACACCATACGGGATCGAATGGTATGAAACCCTCCTGATCCCGATGAAAAGCAAAAATAACCTTGTTAATGCAGTAATTGTCGTATCCCGTGATATTACCGACAGGGTGCGGTTCGAGGAAAAGCTGAGAGAAAAGGGAATCCGGCAGATCGAAAAAAATAATGAGCAGTTCCAGATCCTGAATGACCAGATCAGAAACCCTCTCCAGGTGATTAAATCAATTATCGAACTTGAAGAAAATCCCTACCAGGAAAAGGTTCTGGAACAGGTGGCAATTATTGATTCGATTGTTACACGGCTCGACGAAGGCTGGCTGGAGTCTGAAAAGGTAAGAAGGTTCCTGATAGAACACTATCATCATGGAAACCCTGAATGCCGGGAGAAGACCGGCCTGATATCACATTAACAGGAGTGGATTATTGTGCAGACCGTATGCCTTGTGGATGATAATGAAGACATTTTATCGATATTTTCCCTCTACTTCAGGAGGAAAGGTTACCATGTGATCACCGCAGGCAGCGGCCGGGATTGCATTGACATGACCGGGGCATATATGCCCGAACTGATCCTTCTTGATGTGATGATGGAGCCAATGGATGGATGGCAAACACTGGTGGCTCTGAAAAGGAACCCGAAGACCTGCCATATCCCCGTGATCATGGTATCAGGTAAAAAACCGACACCTGATGATGTTCATCTGTATGGAAAATTCTATGAACACTTCATTATGAAACCCGTGAGTTTTCCTGTTTTGTTCGAAGTGGTTTCCAGCGTCCTGTCCCCCAAGGTCATCCGGGTAAGGTAATAAAAAGGGACTGTTGCTGGCAGCCCGCATACTCCTGCCTACATTTAAGAGCCTGCGGGATTAATGGTAATAAATAAATCAGAACAGCCACAGGGAATACTATGGAATATACAAAAGTACTGTATTTTCTGGTCCTTTGTATTATCATTCTTACAGTTATTGTATTGTACCTTTTTTTCCCCCTGCTTGAGCTCTCTTCCCCTTTGAAAAATTCCCGCCAGATTCAGACTATAACGGTTGTTGAACAAAGTGGTGAAATTAATACGCACAGTGGAACGTATGTCGTGACCGGTACAGCCCAGAATACCGGCACCACAACAATTGTAAAAGTATATCTGGTCGCGACAACCTACGATGCAAACGGGACGCTGCTCGGTTCCACCTATGACGCCCTGGTGAATTTGAAGCCCGGGGAGCGTGCCAGTTTCAGGATAGAAACCTGGCCCTACTACCAGGGATACCTGGTCGCACAATACTCGATAGTCCCGGACTATAACTATGTTCCCACCTTGCCGGGCAGGAGTGATGGTTACATCCCCACGCCAGTGAGTACGGTAAAGCCAACAATCTGAAATTGAGTTAACCGTTACAATAAGCGATTCAATGGATATTCGGGAAATACAGTTTGAAGCCAGGAATCCCACTTTCAATTCAGGAACCGGGTTATCTAGACCCCCCTGATTACCATCAGGGTGATATCATCGAACTGGGGCTGGCCAACTGCGAAGACGCTTACTTCCTCAAGTATTTTTTCCATTATACCGATGGCACTCATACCGGTATGTTCCAGGATGATCGACCTCAGCCTGTCTTCTCCAAACATCTCATCATCCCCGTTGATCGATTCGGTGATACCATCTGTATAGAGTACAACAATATCCCCTGGACCGATTTCCACGGTCCTTGACGAGTACACCTGGTGCTCAATTCCTCCGAGGAAAATACCGGTTGGCATGAGTTCTTCAAATGTCTTTGTACTGCACCGGTACATCAGCGGCGGGTTATGACCGGCATTTACATAGGTGAGTGTCCTGTCCTTTTCCGAAAGTGACCCGTAAAACAGCGTGACGAACATCCCTGCCTTTGAGTCCTGCGTGATAATATCATTTGCAAAACCGATCGCCTTTGCGGGGTCCCTGTGCCAGAGTGCATTGACCCTGACGACGATCCTTGAAAGGGCCATGAAAAGGGCTGCCGGGACCCCTTTCCCTGAAACATCGGCAATTAATATACCATACTTTCCCATGTCCAGCGGGATCACCTCGAAGGGAATGACATCAAAAAAGTCACCTCCTACTTCTTTTGCCATCACGCTCCGGGCAGCGATATCAAACCCCCTGATCTTAGGCAAGGCCTCTGGCAGGAAACTCTGTTGTATCTCTGCAGCAATCTGTAGCTCGGCACTGGACCGTGCCAGCTTCTGCTCAATCAGGATACGATCCGTGATATCCCTGATCGTTTCAATTGCGCCGGTAATGTTACCATCAGGGTCAAACAACGGACTTGCCTTGGCCCAGAAATAAGCTCCACCCTGCCTGAAACCCGGGATGAATATATCTACCACCAGCGTGTCGCGGATTCGCTGGACGCTGTGGTACCGCTGTTCAATTTCTTCACCGGGCATAAAAATCAGGTTCGCAAGCATCGGCTTCTTCTCTCCGTAAAACGGGATTGCGTATTCGTAATCCCCTTTCCCGATCATCTGTTCAGCTGTGGTCCCCGTAAGTTCCTCGAGTGCCCTGTTCCATGCGATGACAACCCCGTTCCGGTCAATCACGAACGTCGGGTCAGGAAGGAAGCTGATGATCTCGGCAAGCCTCTGCCTTGCACGGTCCGTTTCAAGTTCTGCCTGTTTCCTGTCGGTAATGTCCCTGATCGTCTCTATGGCACAGGTCATCTCACCATTCCTGTTGTAGATGGCGCTTGCCTTTGCCCAGAACCAGGTGCCTCTCCCGCCGAATTCCGGGAGGAAAATATCGACAAGGAGCGCATCAGTTGTCCGTATTATGGAATGATAGCGCTTTTCCACCTCTTCATCCGGCATGAACACCAGGTCAGCAAGCATTGGTTTTCGTTCACCGTAAAATGGAATGGCGTACTCGTGGTCCCCTTTCCCGATCATTTCCGTCGCTGCTACTCCGGTCACCTGCTCCATTGCACGGTTCCATGCGATTACGACTCCTTTATTATCGATCACGAACGTTGCATCAGGAAGGAAATTGATTATCTGGCCGAGCCTGGCCCGGATTTGTTCTGTCTCCTGTTCTGCCTGTTTCCTGTCAGTGATATCCCGGATCGTCTCTATTGCACCGGTTATCGTCCCGGCATGGTCGCGGAGCGGGCGGGCTTTTGCCCAGAACCATGCCCCGCCAGTCCGGAACCCTGGGATAAAAATATCGACCACAAGCGTGTCCCCGGTCTTCCGGACCGTGTTGTACCTCGCCGTAAGTTCCTCATCCCCCATCATGACAAGGTTTGCAAGCATCGGTTTCCGTTGGCCATAGAATGGTATGGCATACTCGTAATCCCCCTTCCCAAGCATCCGGGATGCCGGAACACCAGTCATCTCCTCCATTGCCCTGTTCCATGCGATGATACTACCAGAAGAATCGATAACAAACATCGCGTCCGGCAGGAAGTCTATGATTTCTTTATAACAATCTTCGTTCAGCCCGGCCAACAGAATTCACTTCCTGAAGAATACGTTACCTCCCTGGTATGTAGTTCCTTCGCAGGTACCTAGAAACGTTTCCCTGCTTCTTGTTTACAGGGCAATCTGCAATAAAATAATTTTATATTGTCAGTCTGGCAGGTATTTTTTGAGTTGCCAGGCGGGGTCAGCATAACCACAGATAGTCTTATCTGTTCAGATATCGTGAAATGAGTTATATGCTTGAAGAATTTGTTAAAAATGTAAAGGGTTTCTTAATGTCACCTGTTGAGGCGTTTAAACAGACAGGAGCAAAAACCCTCGGGGCTGCATACCAGTATTATACCATGCTCCTCGTTATCTTCACTATACTCTATGGGATAGTTACTCTTGCCGTCGGGGCTTTCATGTTCAACAGCTACGTTCAGGAGCTTTCGATGGTACCGCTTGTCGGCAAGCTGTTATCCGCTCAGCTGGCAAAATTCGGCGCATTTGTGATGGTTGCTGAATTATTTTACGTATACGCGGTCTTCCTTGCCCTTCTGTTCGGGGTATTCCTGGCGGGGTTCCTCCTCCACGTCTTTGTTATCCTGATGGATGGGAAGAAAGGCGTGAAAGAGACCCTTAAAACGACCATGTTCGCAGCAACTCCCGGACTCCTGCTTGGCTGGATACCCCTTGTATGCATTATCGGGTGGGTCTGGTCATTCGTGCTTCTTATTCTTGGATTCAGGGACAACAACGGGTTATCCTTTGAAAAAGCCGTATTGGTAGTAATCATACCGGTAATACTCGTACTGATATTACTCGTGCTTGGTATCAGCGTTGTCTCAACATTCCTTGGTGCTCTTGTCTCGCTGCTACCGACACCCTTCTCAAAGTAAATCATTCTCATATCCTTTTTCTCTAAAAATCTCAGCGTATTAGCTGGCCGATTATTTTAGTCCATGCCGGACCCTGTTCCATCACCAATAGATCCCGATAATAAGGAATGCGGGACAATGTATACAGGACAACGTAATGTGCCTGGCTGATGGTACAAAAATCTTTTATAATTATTTCAGATTCACAAGTGAGCGGGTGTTATTATGGAGATAGTCCGGGGGGTTCATCAGGTTGACGGGATCATTGGGAACAGCTATATTATCAACGGGAAAAAGATGGTTGTCATTGACACCGGACTACCCGGCAACAGCAGGAAAATTATCAATTACATCCGTGTTGCGCTTAAGCGTTCTCCAAATGATGTAACGACGATTATTCTTACCCATTACCATGAAGACCATTCAGGTAATGTATATGAATTAAAAAATCTTACCGGTGCAATCGTTGCCATTCATACCGGGGATGCAGATTACGTATCAGGAAAAAAGGAGATGCCGGAAGGTCACTCCCCCATCCAGCACGTGACCCCGGACACCTTATTACAGGATGGTGACAAAATCGCAGGACTTACCTGCGTACATTGTCCTGGTCACACGGCGGGAAGCATTGCACTGTATGACCCGAACCGGAGAATTTTATTCAGCGGTGACACGCTTGGTTATGATGAGGGGAAAGTCCGCGGCCCAAGAGAAGAATTTTCAGATGACATGGGACAGGTAAAAAGATCTATTCAAATTCTGTCCGGTCTCGATTATGACCTGATGCTTCCGGGACATGGAAGTTCACTGAAACCTGACGCTGCAGTACGCGTTGGCGAGTTCTCCCAAAGCCTGCAATAATTGAAGTATATAAAAAAAATTGAAACCTTTAGATAATTACTTTTTTAACCTGTGGCAGTGCCCTTATCTCCTCGATAACTCCATGGGGGATTAACTGGTCCAGGATAATCACTAGTTTTGGCTCCTCTGAAAGCTGTGGGTCTGTAACAAATATCTGGCGGATCGAGAGGTTATGCCCGCTTAGCACCCTGACTGCAGCACCGACAATCCCCCGCTCTGATGCATTTTTAGGCAGGACCGTGATGACCGTAAGACCAAGCGATTCAGCAACATTTGACAGGTCCGGTGTAGCCCTCATACCTATAAAGATTTCCCGGAGCGAAGGAATCGTCAGGATCCTCTGGGCGGTGGCATCGACGACGCGTCGATCAGAACCGATTGCCTTTGCGATCTGCGTGGCGGCGACCTCGATCCCGTTACACGTCACCCGGCCGTCTTTGTTGATACCAAAACCGTTTTCGAGCAGAAAACGCACCACTTTACTCTGGGAGGGGGAATCTGCAAACTCGTGAATGATATCAGACCACATGGAGGGAGATCTGCTGCTGGTGGATATAAAAATACATCGATGCAGTTTTTTATGAATGGTGTTTTTAACGTATCGCAGTAACAGGATCATTCCGGATGGAAGCGATCGGTAGCGATCGGTGATAAACGGATGGATACATTATTTTAGGTAGACATCCTCATTGTTATGGCGCGAGAGCGAGGGTAGCCAAGCTAGGTCAAAGGCGCTAGGTTGAGGGCCTAGTCTCGAAGGGGTTCTTGGGTTCAAATCCCATCCCTCGCATTCCATTTTAACAGGATTTTACTATAACAGACCGACTACCGCATGGTGGAGGATGTCAAGGGTCCTTCGTAATGCCCGGCCTGCGTCGCGCAGGTGGTTGTAGATCTCCCTCTTTTTCAGGGCGTTCATTGGGTCATCAGCCCTGAACAGCTCTGCCATTCCTGCAACGTACAGGGCCTTAATTTCGTGGTCTGCATCACTGGCTTTCCTGATGAGATCTTCCACCCTGCTTTTTTCAGTGTTCATGATCTTCACCCCTTTAACTATACAGCTGGTTCCCCGGAGCAGTGCCTCGGCCATTGCAAGTATTGTTTTGTCAGTCCCGACGCCGAACGTATACATTTCAATAGCCGTCTCTTTTGAAAAATTCAGGAGATAGTCCATCTGCCTGGAGAGGTCATAGATATCCTGCC
>JALOPT010000084.1 GCA_025453715.1 Methanoregulaceae archaeon
AAATCTCATGGTTGCTGACAAACCAGATTAAAAAGACCCGGGTACAGGATATCCTGGCAGAACTGGGTCTTGATGAAAAAAAGACCCGCTCAACCATGAAGAATTTTGGCAGCATCGGGCCGGGGGATACGTTATTTGCACTTGCCCTGCAACATGATGACTCCCTTATCAGTCCCGGGGATATCGTGGTACTGGCCAGCAGTGGGATAGGGTTTACCTGGGGTGCCCAGGTTATCAGGTACCGTTGACCCGGGCTTACGGGATTATCTCGCACCCGTTGAATTTTGTGTGGAGAAATGATTCAGGGTTGATCGTCCCTTCCGTCATAAGACGGGTAACTTCCGGGAGTGCTCCTGTAAGACATTCCCGGAGATGGGTTATTGTCCTGCAAAGGACGCTACTCTGGTCTTCAGTCCAGGGCCTTGTAATAGTGGAGTAAAGACATCTCCCGCCGCAAAAGTCCAGTATCTCACACTCTGTACATCTTCCCCGGACAGGAAGCTCCGGCAGCTGAGCGGGAACAGAACTGGCAATATGCCCGAGGTAGTAGTCTTTCATCCCGACCATCACCGGGCAGGCGGCAATATTCCCGTCGGTCATAATACTGTAATTGGCATACCCCGCACCACACCTGAGCCGGGAAGGCCTGTTGCTGAGAAGGTCATCCATGGGGTCAAGGAACGGGTACCAGCGTAGTACCTTCCCTTCTGACTTCATGCAACTAAGCCAGTAGCGGACAAGCATCGAGATACCGGGGTTGTAACTCCGTTCCACCCACTCTTCAAAGTGTCGCGATTTGAAGTCATTTGCAAAATTTGCATCAATCTGCCAGTGTATCGAGGAAAAACGAAAATCATCATTGTCCGAAAGGAATGTAACTGCATCGTAAATATCGGTTTTTTCATTTACGGTCATCCGTGCAATCAATTCACCATGGTAGCCCGACTCACATAGATTACTAATATTATCGACAACGGTACGGTATGTCCCGGTACCGCGGTTGGCATCAGTCAGCCATTCAGGTCCGTCAATTGAAACCAGTATAGTCTCAAACCTGCTGAGATCTGCGGGTTCAATATGGTCGAGGAGGGTGCCGTTGGTCTGGAGCATGTACCTGTTTACTGGTGCATCCCGGAGTATCTCATGGACCAGATCTGATCGCATCAGGGGTTCACCACCATAAAATGTCAGGACAGCATCCGGGTCCATGGATAAGAAATGATAGAGTGCCGGGAGACTTATGCTCAGCTCTGCCGGGAGTTCCGGATCGATGGTGATCAGTTCCCCGTCCGTTTCTTCGTACACCTCAAACGACTTGCCCCTGCAGTAACTGCAGCAGAGATTACAGTCGTCTGTAAGGATGATATGGTAAAACAAAGGATCCCTTACAGATAGTACATATGATCCACTAAAAACTGACCTGTACCGTTAGCCTGCTGATATTTCAGGGCCTTGCACGTTTCATCAATACATACCAGAGCGCAAGGACTGTGACACCAAGGACGGGAATGAAAGATGACAACGGAGCCGGTTTTTTGGTAGGCCGGGAGCCGGTTATTCCGGTCGTAGGTACGGGTTGCGGTAATGATACATTTCCCATTGAATCAAGTCGAAATAAAAGTTCCTGCTTGTTTTCTAGTGCTTCAATGTGCTTAGGGTCCACTGACAGTGCCTCGTCATAAGACTGGAGGGCTTCACGGTACCGGCCCAGTTTCGTAAATGCCAACGCCCTGTAGGTCCAGAGTCCGGCATCGAATTTGGCATCGTTGGGGTGTGTGCGGATTTCCTTGTCTGATATCCTGATTACTTCGTTAAAGACTTTCTGGGCCTCTTCCTGCCTTCCCAGTACCTGTAAATTTACCCCTTTATTGACAAGGGCACGGAGATCGTTCGGGTTTATTGCGATGGCACGGTCATAGGAATCAATTGCATCCTGGGTGTTACCGAGGTTTGTCAATGCATCCCCTTTGTTCACCCAGGCCTTTACAAAATACGGGTCAAGCTTGAGGGCGTGATCAAAAGAGTCCAGGGCTCCCGTGAACTGGCTAAGCCTGACCTGCGTCATACCCAGTTTGTTCCAGACAACGCTGTTGTATGGGTCCTGCATGACAGATGCATTGTAGGCTGCCAGGGCAGACTCATACGAGCCCTCGCTATACGCCAGGTCTCCCTTCTGGGCCATTGATATTGCTATCTCAAATGAAGTATCGGCAATGACCGGCTGAAGGAATACAACCAATACCAGTACCATGATTGTCACTCGTGATACTCGCAGGGTACTCATAGGTAATAGGTTGTCTTTGTCCTTATGAATATTAGCCATTTGTATGGTCTACTCGTGAAAGAATCAGAGCGCATAATATTAGAGAGAAACAGTATGGGCTCGTCGTGATTCGAACACGAGATCTTCGCCGTGTGAAGGCGACGTCATAACCAGCTAGACCACGAGCCCAGAATGCATCGACCGGGAATCGAACCCGGGCTATAGGCTTGGAAGGCCTAAGTCATGCCTCTAGACCATCGATGCGAAGCAATCTGCCTTCTTATTATTGAGGTAACCCCCTTTATTATTTTTGTTCTGTTCCGGAAAAATCCGGGCTTTTAGCCCCTTATTTTTTTAAGAACATCACCTGATAACGATGTGGGCACATTTCGGCACATGAACTCCACTTGTAGAGAGTAATATACCTGCAAAAAAATAAAAAATTGAGAGATTTCAAAAAAATTAAGAGTACCTGAGTTCTTCTTCTACCTTTTCAAGGTTCGCGATACGCTTTTCGAGCGGGGGGTGGGTCGAAAACAATTCAAGGAACTTATTACCGGAAAGCGCCGGGATAATGAAGAACGCATTTGAACCTTCGATCTTTGCCTTGGCCTCCGGAGGGACCACGTCCATCCTCCCGCTGATTTTATTCAGTGCAGAGATCAGGGACCTCGGGTTGTTCGTGATATACGCGCTACCCCTGTCAGCAGCAAATTCACGGTACCGGGAGAGTGCCATCATAAGGAGGGTTGCAACAAACCATACAACCGCCGCCACAATTCCTGCGATTATCCATGCCCCTGCACCCTCACCGCGCCGGCTGAACAACGATGCAAAGAGGAAATTCTGCATGATAATCGCAGCCAGCATGGCAATAAAACTGGCAATAGTCATGGTAAGAATATCCCGGTTTTTAACATGGGCCAGTTCATGGGCAAGCACCGCTTCGAGTTCATCTTTTGACAGTAAGCGCATGATGGAATCCGTGCATGCCACAACAGCATGTTTCGGGCTCCTACCGGTAGCAAATGCATTGGGGACAGGGCTCTGCATAATCGCAATTTTCGGTTTGGGCAGGTCCGCCTCTTTGCACAGTTTTTCCACGGTCCGGTGCAGCTCCGGGTACTCATCCTCCTGGATAACTCTCGAACCGGTTGACCAGAGCACCAGTTTATCAGAGAAGAAATACTGGATAAATGCCATAACCACTACGATTACGATCATAAATGACATCGAGATGCCCAATGCCAGGAGTATTGCAATGAAAACGAGGTATACGACGAACAGCAGGAACATTGTCAATATGACCCTGCTCGTAAGACCCCAGTCCCTTTTCCATTTCATAATTTGTACACGTTGTCCCTGTTACTCTTAAAACATTCGACAATTGCAAAAATCCCGGGTAAAACCCGGGCGGAATTTCAGTCACTCATGGGACCTGACAGCCGGGGAACGCGATCCCTTATGGATCGGTGTATACCAGATAACAAACAGAACCTTTTTTTCAGACGACATCGGACGATTAACCATGGCGGAAGTCGGACCTGAAGCACTGGCGGATGTGGCGTATGGACTCTTCGAGCTCGCATTGAATAAAGAGCTCCGCGCGGAAGGGGACTACTTGTTCCAGCTGGTCGGGAATAAAACCGACTTCAAAGATAGATTTATCGCTTTTTTTTCCCGGTTCGAAAATGAATACCCACAACTTGCTGAAGCGCTCCGGTTGAAATTCGGGGGAATAGACCCTATTTACGAGATGATTACGGGGGGGGAGGGGGTGGTCCCGTCCAGGACCACACAGATGTACTGGATTATCCAGGATGCACCGGACATTGAACCTGATGCAATTGAGGATGAATTAGCAGGAAAATGGCTGATCTTCCTCCCCCCGGACCGGGTTGACGAAGCATGGACGAAAGTAAGGGATGCCACATGCGCGAATATCCTTGGGATATCCGCAAAGGTCAGCACGGCAAAGCCCAACCCCGATTCGAGGGACCAGATGAAGGTGATCTACGTCTATACCGCCGACTGGCAGAACGAACCGGAAGTTATGCGGGTACGGGAAGAGCTGCGCAAACTTGGGTTCGTCGACAGGATCGGGTACAAGCGCAATATTGAAACTTTTAAAGGGGAATACGCCCAGAAAGGAAAAAGAGTGACGTTCTATAGTGCCTGAATCAGGCTTTTCGCTCTTTATTCTTCGGGCGGAGATTCTGGTACCCGCATTTTCGGCACTGTGTAGCACGAATTGCATTCCTTGCGTTACAGCGCATACAAATTTTTACATTAAGAAGGCGGGCTTCTGCTTCAGGGAATCTTGCCATTTTCTACACCACATTCCAGATTTATTCTGTCTTATAAACAAAGCTCTCTTTCCACTTAACCGTTGTGGGAAACCCATTCATAGGTCCGCCTCAACAAGCAGCCAGTCATGTAATTCCCTGAGGGCCAGTGCCCGGTGGGAAATCCTGCTTTTCTCTTCGAGAGGTATTTCTGCGAGCGTCCGGCCGTTCAATTCGAAAATTGGATCATATCCGAATCCTTCCCGGCCGCGGGCTTCGACAATACGCCCGTTTAATATACCGCGGAACACCCTGATCCCATTCGAGTCCGCATAAGCAATTGCAGTTTGAAAATGGGCACCCCTGCCTTTCCCCTCGGTCAGCCTGAGGATCCCTTCATTACCGATTTTATCAAACACGTAGGCAGCATAAGGCCCGGGGAACCCCGACAGCGAATCGATACAGAACGCAGTATCATCCACGATCAGAGGTTTCCCCAGTCTTTCCCATGCAAATTCCGCTTTATACCGGGCGATCTCCCCGACATCATCATGACGGCATTCAGGGCATTCAAGCCGGACATCCTCCACCTCGATCCTGCCACCGAGATAGGACCTGATCTCATCGGCCTTGTGAGGGTTACTGGTAACGACAAGCAGTTTCATAAATATCGCCCTCTGTGCAGGATTTCCTGTTCCCGGGCAACAACCTCGGCAGCCTGGTCAAACTCGCCTGAGTACCCCTCAATAAAGGATTGCCGGAGGACTGCATGGTCTTCAACCATGCTTTCCAGGGTCTGGAAAAACACGTGAATATCGACACCCCGGGGCTCAACCTCTGATGATACCTGTGCAAGACCAAAATCGATCAGAACGCACCGGCCGTCTCTTACCAAAATATTACTCGTTGTCAGATCTCCGTGGATGATCCCCGCCTGGTGGAGACGACCTATTATTCCTCCTGCTTCGCATACAAGGTCAGGCCCGAGGCATTCCTTGAGCATCGGCCCTTCGATCTTTTCCATCCGTATTGAGTCTTCTGTAATATCACTAATGACCGGCGTTGGTACCCCGGCCCTCCTTGCCATTGAAATAAGCCGTGCCTCCATCCGGGTGCGTTCACGGATCAGTTGCCGGTCAAGGCCCGGAGAACGGTAACATTTCCCTCGTCGCTCCTTGCAGACCTCATGCCGCCCGATTGTTACCACCGCCTCAGCCCCGATTGCCGTAGTACGCCCGGTCCCGTAAACAGGTATTGACGATGTAGTTTCATCAGACCTCCAGACCACCTCAACCTGGTCTACACGGAAGGAGGGATTGACATGAGAGGCTGCAATGGGGGTACTGACACCATGTTCAAGCATGACCCTGCCCGTGTATGCGATCATGGCGCCATTATCCCCCATGAACCCTGTATCTGGCACATGGAATGACGCCCCCCTCTCTTCCGCCATCATCTTCAGCATGTCACGGAGCCGCCTGTTTGCACCGACCCCGCCAACCAGCAATACTTCATCCTTCCCGCTGTGTGCCAGGGCCCGTTCAGTCACTTCCACACACATGGCAAATGCAGTCTCCTGGAGGCTGTTACAGACATCTTCAATCGTCCCCCTGCACTCTTTCGCTGCACTTACAAGACCTGAAAATGCCAGGTCCATCCCTTTCACGGTGTAAGGCAGTTCAATATAACTACCTTTTCCGGCAAGTTCTTCGATGACCGGCCCGCCGGGGTGTGGGAGGCCTTTGCTCCTTGCAAATTTATCGAGTGCATTGCCAAGGCCGATATCAAGGGTTTCACCAAAAATCCGGTAACGGGATTTCAGGTATCCGATTACCTGGGTATTTGCCCCGCTGGCATACAACGTGACCGGATCATCACATCCTGTTGCATACCGCCCGATCTCAACATGTGCAACACAATGGTTAACCCCTACAAGCGGGACTCCAAGCGCCAGGGAAAGCGAGCGTGATGCGGTAGCAACAGTACGGAGACATGGCCCGAGACCTGGGCCAATAGAAAATGCAACCCCTTCAATAGCTCCGGTATCACCATAATCCAGCAGGACGCGGGAAATGACATCCTTCATCTCTGATGCGTGGTGCTGGGCTGCTTCCCTCGGGTGAATGCCACCCTGGGCTGGCTTGTATGGACGGGAACAGATAGCCCGGAGGGAGGTATCAAAAACAGCGGCACTGAGATTCCAGGCAGTGCCTTCAATCCCCAGGACCGGCCCAAAAACAGGCATCAGATCTTATTTTTTAAATTCGGTATAGCCGCATTTTCCACAGGCGGAACGGTCTTTGTGCCCGGCCATAATAATTCCGGGACCGCACCTCGGGCAGTATTTCATATCAGTGGTGACCTTATTTCCATCTACCTTATAATATGAACCGCGCTTGGCAGCCTTCGATTCTTTGGCTTTTTTTGCTGCCATGATTATGCTGCCTCTTCCTTCGGTTTTGGCACCCCGCGAGTCATCAGGAACTGACGCTCGGTTTTCACCTTTGTCTCTTCGTTATCATATATCCGGGCCATGCCTGTGAGTTCCATCTTTCCGAAACCGGTCTTTAATGAATCGATTACCATCTGCTTCTCACTCGTGTTGAGAAGTGCTGATAATTTCCCGGTGATTTGCATCCTTGAGGGGGTAGCACCATCGTATCGGAGGACGAAATTGAGTTCTCTCCTCATGAGAAGCTCGTTTCTCTTATCCTTCGTTATCTCAAACTCCATCGATATCCTCTAATTATAGGTAACGACTTTATTTAAAACATGATCATGGTCCATTATTTTACTAATCTGATATTCATTCCGGGGTTTTTACAAAATAGGTCAGCATTTCCCGGGCTTTCTCCTTCGCTTCCGGATCGACCAGGCGGAAAACGACACCTTCCCGGGGTTGCCCGTATAAAATAACTGATCCTTCATTTGACGCAATTACCAGGGGTATTACCGCAAGGTCTTCCTCGCCATCCACATAGATCATTGCCTGCGGGTGCTTAAGGGCCTCGTTCAGTCCCTCGATCAGTTCATCGGAGAGCGAACCGGGGGGATTTTTCACACGGATACAGAGGTCGTAGAGGACAGGCGTCCTGTCACATGGGGATCTCATGGTATGTCCATCGATGATCGCGAGGTCGGGTGTGATCCCCTGTTGAAGCAGGCGGTGAGTCACGACATCCCCGACGGTATA
>JALOPT010000224.1 GCA_025453715.1 Methanoregulaceae archaeon
CTCAGCACTTTCCCGGATAGAGAATGTCGCATCGGTAAGAAGTTTCTTTGTCAGAACGCGTGTCAGGTCATCCACAATTTCTGCCATCTTCTGGTCAGTACAGCTCATCCGGGATATCGCCCGGTCCCGTTCCCGTATGCGCACCGTCTCAGCCCATGTATGGAGAGTGGCAAGCACATTATCTGCGGATCTCCGGTTTATATGCCGAAGGAAAATTTCCAGCTCCGCATCCACGAACTCACGAGCCCGTTCTGCTTCAGCCTTCCTGGTGCTCATGGTCTGCTCGTTGATCGTGCGCAGGTTATCGATAGAAAACAGGTGTACACCATCTATGGTCCCCGCACCTTCCTCAACATCCCGTGGCTGTGCGATATCGATCAGGATCAGCGGACGCGGATGTCCATCCACCGGCCAGCACCGTTTTTTCATTGCCTGTGCAAGCTCCTTTTTGTGGATTATCGGATGGGGTGCAGATGTACAGGTTATGACAACATCAGAGAGGGTGATATAATGGTAAAGTTCTGAAAGACGCACCGCCTTCCCCCCGATTTTATTTGCCAGGATTACTGCCCTCCCGTACGTGCGGTTTGCAACGTACATTGCTGTCAGCTGTTTTGCAGCAAGGGCCTGGGCGACCAGCAGTCCCATTTCACCACTGCCGACTACCAGAATGTGTTTACCTTCAAGACTCCCGATTTCTGACTCAGCGAGGAGTACGGCAGCTGAACCCACGGATACAGCCCCTCGGTTGATCAGCGTGCGCCTTCTCACTTCTACACCGACATGCACTGATTTGTTGATGCAGAATTCAAGGAAAGGACTGGCAGTACCGGATTCCTGTGCATCTGCCAGGGATTTTTTCAGCTGGCCGATGATCTGATCTTCACCGACGATCATGGAATCAATACCAGACGCAAGACTGAAAAGATGGGAAAGTGCGCCTTTTCCGTCGTGCATAAAGAAATCTTTTCTTCCCTGTGCGGTAAGAAATTCCCTTAACGTAACTGCATCCCCTTCAACAATCAGTTCGACACGGTTGCACGTTTGCAGTAACAGTACTCCTTTAAACCACTTACCTGCTGATTTAAGCAATTCCTGCTCATCCCCGAACCTGAAATCTTCAAGGGCCGTGACATTTGCAGTATGATGACTTACACCGGCAATTGCAAGGGGCGCTGCGGCAGATTCATTCATGCAGATACTTCTCCCATGCATAAATACGTGCCATTCCGGGATCCCGAGCCAGCGTCTCCCAGAGGACCGGATCAGACAGTACTTCACGGAGGATCACTTTCCGCCGTAACAAGGACGGTTCACGCTGTTTTAGCTCCTCCCGCAGGTCATGGTGTAATGCAACCATCTCATCGAGCGAAGGGAGGTGCTCCTCAAGATATTCCCGTATGAACCTTGATACTGCCGGGCTGTGACCGTGCGTGCTGATGGCAAGTGTGTAATTTTTGCCACCCGACCTTGAAGGTATAATAACGTCACCTGCTTCACCATCAGCGTTATTGAAGAGGATCCCCTTTGCCCTGCAGATGGCATTAATCCGGTTATTCTGGGTGCGGTCGGAAATTGCACCGATCACCACAAACGCTCTCTCTACGACAGTGGCAATAACCTCGTCAGGCACCGTTCTCACGTCAAGAACCCTGCGTTCAACAGGGAGTGCGGCCATCTTTTGGGAGAACGAACGGCTCACAACCAGTATCTCCGCCTCATTTAAAAAGTAGGAAGCCTTTCGTGCTGCAACCTCTCCTCCCCCGAAGATAACGATCTGCCTGCCGGAACAATCCACAAAGAGGGGGATCATCAGGTATTAGATAAGGCGATTGCGTTACATTAAGATGTTGGAATTGTCGTGGTCTTTTACCTGGTATCAACAGTGATATTTTCCGTGTCCCTCATGGAAAACCCCATGAATGGTGAATAATTACGACACAGGGAACGAAATAAGGGAGGGTACAGGAAAACACACGGGAACGTCCGTTTTACACCCAGTGAGTTCGATATACTTAAATTGTTTGAATGCTCACACTTTAGAGCACACCTGCGCCGATAGTGTAGTGGTTATCACTAGGCGTTGCCAACGCCTAAACTCAAAAAAAAATTACAATAAAGCCGGAAAACCGCTCTTATTTGTTCCTCAAAACAATGTTGTAATGTCAAGTTTTATTGAGCGCTCCTTATAATATCTGAAAAGATCCTCACCCCATTCCACGGCACGACGGTCGCTACTGAACAGGTCGGAAGAACTATCGTAAAGGTTGGTGTCTTTCTTAAACAGGCCAAGTGACAGGTACTTATCGGTAATGGTCATGCCGACCCGCAGCTTTTCAGTGGTTACCCAGACGGAAAAATTCGGAAATTCTACCAGCCTTTTCATATTCGATGCATACGGTTCCTTTGTCAAAAGTCCGATAACCTCGCTATTTACTACCAGTTCGACCGGAATCCCCGTGACAACTTTTTCGGCTATGAACTGGGCCAGACCCGGGCTGGCTACGGAAGAAATACCATGGATGTACAGAGCATCCTTCAGGATCTCGAGGTAATGTGAATACACATAGAACATATCCGTTGTGGTATCCTGTTTCGGCTCTGAATTATACAAATCGCCGATCCGGGAAAGAAATGGCAAGGGCAGGTCCGCGAGATCATGGTCTGCAAAGAAGGTGTGATGCTGGTTGATCCCTCCCATCAGTCGCACATATTCATAAACGTTGATTGAGACTACCCGGCCGATGGGGGTAAGGCAATAGGCATAGGTCACTGATTCAATAAGTCGCTGTTTTTCAAGAGCGCGGATTTTGGGGATTAGTGCCTGCGATGTGCTTCCGGTCACCTCGCGCAACTGACTGAGGGATGCTTTATCGTTAAGCAATGCAAGCAGGATCTGGATTTTTAACCGTGAACTGTAGATGGAATGGATTATTTTTTTATGTTTATCATACATTTTCAGGGAATCCATACTCAGATACATTCGTCTTGAGACGTACATATTTTGTTCGCTTGACGTTGATTCCTCCGGTCGTCCGGAATGTTAGACATCGTATCTGTTCAGGTGTGCAGGTAATACACGGACGAGACCAGGAGGGTCAATCCTCCAATCGTCAGGAACTGGCCATCTGAAATGACATCGCAGAGCAGATCATTCCAGGATGTGCGATCAATGGAAATGATGCAGACCTGGGAGTATACCATTGAAGCAAGGACAATGACCTGTGCAGGAAATGGAATGATCGTATTTCCCATGGTGAGAATGATGATTCCAGCTGACACATTTATAACGGTAAGGAGACCCCGGCTTCGCGAAACCCCGATAAGGACCGGTATAGTTGCAACGCCGGTGGCAGAATCCCCGCTCCGGTCCCTGATATCGGGGAGTACTGATGCAACAAATGTCCAGCAGAATATGAACAGGAATACGATTA
>JALOPT010000085.1 GCA_025453715.1 Methanoregulaceae archaeon
TCTCGACAAAAGGCATACCGACCACGGCCGGCTCACGCATCCTCGAAGGGTATGTCCCACCGTATGATGCCCACGTTGTTTCGCTCATCCTGGCAGAAGGGGGGGCAATTGTTGGAAAAACAAACATGGATGAGTTCGGCATGGGTACCACGACCGAGAACTCCGCGTATGGCCCGACCTTAAACCCGCTCGACAAGGGACGTGTCCCTGGTGGCTCGTCAGGAGGAAGTGCTGCCGCGGTTGCCGCCGGGATGGTCAGGATGGCCCTTGGAAGTGATACCGGGGGATCAATCCGCTGTCCTGCCGCATTCTGCGGTATCGTTGGCCTGAAACCCACCTACGGGCGGGTATCGAGATACGGCCTGATCGCGTACGCAAATTCCCTCGAACAAATAGGCCCGATGGCGAGAACGGTCAGTGAGACTTCACGCCTGATGCAGGTAATAGCCGGGTATGATCCGAAGGACTCTACGAGCATCGGGAGACCGTACTGCCATACACCGGTAAACAATATCCAGGGCCGGAGAATCGGTGTGCCGGAAGAATTCTTTGGTGCCGGTGTCGATCCCGCGGTTGCTGCCCGGGTCTGGGAGGCAATTGAAGTGCTCGAAAAGAAAGGGGCAGAGATTGTCACCTGCCGGATGCCGAGCATGGCGTTTGCCCTCGCCGCCTATTATGTGACCTGCACGAGCGAGGCAAGCTCGAACCTTGCCCGTTTTGACGGTGTCAGGTATGGTCCCGCAGCAGATACGAAGTTACCATGGCACGAAGCATACCAGGGACGCAGGGGAAAGAGTTTCGGGAAGGAAGTCCAGCGGAGAATTATGCTCGGGACTTTTGCCCTTTCTTCTGGCTATTTCGGGAAATACTACGCAAAGGCCCAGTCTGCACGCCAGCAGGTGAAACTGGATTTCCTTCGCCTCTTTAAGAAGGTTGATGTGCTTGCTGGACCGACGATGCCGACTATCGCCTTCCGGCAGAAAGAGAAAATGGATCCACTCTCGATGTACCTCTCCGACGTCCTGACGGTGCCGGCCAACCTCGCAGGGGTCCCCGCAATATCAGTCCCGTGCGGGACCGTTGAGGGGATGCCGGTGGGGCTCCAGGTCATGGGGCGTCCGTTTGAAGATGAGGTCGTTATCGATACTGCGTATACCTACGAACAGGCGGTGGTCTGATAATGGAGAACATGTCTGCAGGAACAATACCCCGTTCCCGGTCAGAGCAGTCCCAGGGACATATAGCACAGGCTGCAGGGACCCCTCCAATCAATGAAGCGGATGAGACTATTATCGGTCTCGAGGTACATTGCCAGCTTGACACGGCCACGAAGCTCTTCTGTGGATGCAGTACTGATTACCGGAGCGAAGGTCCGAATACCCATACCTGTCCCATTTGTCTCGGCCTACCCGGTGCGCTCCCGAAAATAAACAAAAAAGCCGTGGAATTTGCGCTAAGGGTAGCCAAGGCATTAAACTGTGAGGTGCTTACCGAGTCTGTTTTCTCAAGGAAGAATTATTTTTACCCGGACCTCGACAAGGCGTTCCAGATCTCCCAGTATGACAAACCCCTGGCTATGGGCGGTTACCTTGTAATTGAAGGTGAAGATGGAGAGAAAAGGGTCAGGATTACCAGGGTACACATGGAGGAAGACCCGGGAAGGCTTGTCCATAAAGGCGGGGTAGACCGTGCCCGCTACTCTCTTGTGGATTATAACCGGGCAGGGATACCGCTGATTGAGATAGTCACGGAACCCGACATGCGGTCACCGAAGGAGGCAAGGCGTTTCTTAAACAAACTCAGGGCGACACTGGAATATCTCTCGGTCTTTGATTCCGAGAAGGAAGGGTCCCTGCGGGTCGATGCCAATATCTCTCTCCAGCCTGAAGGGTGGTTTGACCGGGAGAAGAAAAGTTACAAGGGGAGGAACAGGGTCGAGGTGAAAAATATCTCCTCATATAAAGGAGTAGAGAAAGCTCTTACGTTTGAGGTCACGCGTCAGAGGAACGTGATCAGGAAGGGACACCCCATCGAGCAGGCGACGAGGCATTTTGTAGAGACACAGGGCATTACGACTTCCTCGAGGAGCAAGGAGGAGGAGCAGGACTACCGGTACTTCCCGGAACCCGACCTGTGCCCCCTGCGGGTCAGCACGTGGGTTGAACGAATTGAACTTCCGGAGCTTCCCGATGCAAGAAGGGCCAGGTTCATTGCCCAATATGGCTGTTCGCCAAACCATGCCCGCACACTGACCGGGGACCTGAAACTTGCAGACTTTTATGAAAAAGTCGCGGTAAAAACAGATCCGGTACTCTCTGCAACATGGGTCGCCGATACGCTGCTTGGAGAGCTCAACTACCGTAATATGGTCATCGGGGCAGTTACTCCGTCTCACATGATAGACCTGGTAAATCTGGTCAAATCAAAGACTCTCACAGACAAGAATGCCATTGAAGTGCTCCGCATAGTCCTTGACGGCATCCTGCATAAGCATCCGGCCGAGACACCATCACAGGTTGTTTCCAGGCTTGACCTTGGGGTGACTGACAGCGGTATAGTCCCCGCGGCAATATCCGAAGCAATCAGTGAACATCCCCAGGCCGTTGCCGATTACGATTCCGGAAAGAAAGAGGCGTTCATGTTCCTTATTGGCCAGGTCATGAAGAAGACAAAAGGCAGGGCAGACCCTGCAGAACTCAATAAACTACTCCGGGAAGCGTTGGACGGGAGGCAAAAATGATATCCGGAGGCCCCGGAACGGGAGGCAGGACATGCACCTGATCATTACTGAGAAGAATATCTCGGCAGAGCGGATTTCCAAGATCCTTGCCGGGAAAGAGAAGGTCACCGTTGGAAAGGACGGCGGGATATCAAGTTACAGCTTCAATGACAAGGTAGTCGCAGGCCTGCGGGGCCACGTGGTAGAGGTGGATTTCGAGCCCGGGTACAGCAACTGGAGGTCCGAGGAACACACCCCGCGAAGCCTCATTGATGCAGGCACCATCAAAGTACCAACAGAGAAAAAGATCATTCACCTCATCCAGAAACTTGCGAAAAAAGCTGCCCGTGTTACCATTGCCACTGATTTTGATACCGAGGGAGAGCTCATCGGGAAGGAGGCCTATGAACTAATCAGGGCGGTGAACCCGAAGGTAAAAGTTGACCGGTCCCGTTTTTCCGCCATCACTCCCGAAGAGATCCACCAAGCATTTTCCAATACGACCGAGATAGACTTCGCCCTTGCCGCAGCCGGGGAGGCGAGACAGGTAATTGACCTTATGTGGGGTGCATCCCTTACAAGGTTTATCAGTCTCGCCGCACGCAGGGGCGGTGCAAATATCCTGTCGGTCGGCCGCGTGCAGAGCCCCACACTGGCGATGATTGTTGACCGTGAAAAGGAGATCGAAGCGTTCGTTGCAGAAAAGTACTGGCAGCTCTCGCTTACCACTGAAAAATCCGGAGGAACTGTCGAGGCCCGTCATACAACGGCAAGGTTTACTGATAAAATGGCGGCAGAGACCGCCCATGCCCGTACAATGGAACCACTGGTTGTTACGGAAATTAAGGAAAGCCAGAAAACTGACCGGGCTCCGACACCTTTTGATACAACCGGGTTCATCGTGGCGGCCGCACGCCTCGGGTTCTCCGCTGCAAATTCGATGAGGATTGCTGAAGACCTCTACATGAACGGGTTTATCTCGTACCCGAGGACTGACAATACGGTCTACCCGAAGACCCTTGATCTGAACGGGGTGTTAAAAACTTTGGGCCAGTCTGTATTTTCCACTGATGTTGCATGGGTTATGGCGCACAGGCGGCCTGTTCCGACCGCGGGGAAGAAATCAACAACCGATCACCCGCCAATCCACCCGACGGGCATTGCAACGAGAGAAGCGATCGGTGATGACCGGTGGAAGGTCTATGAGCTTGTCGTTCGTCGGTTTCTTGCAACATTATCCCTTGATGCACAATGGAAGACCATGAAGGTCAATTTTGATGCAGGTGGCGAACCCTACACGACTACCGGGGGTGTCCTCGTTGAGCCGGGGTGGCGGAAAGTGTACCCATACAGTGAGGCCAAAGACCATGTGCTCCCCACGTTTACCGAGGGGGAAAAGCTTCCGATAAAAGAAAAGCGCCTCGAAGAGAAGGAAACGCTACCGCCGCCCCGCTATACACAGGCAAAACTCATCCAGCGGATGGAGGAGCTTGGCCTCGGGACGAAAAGCACTCGCCACGAGGTAATAGGGAAGCTGGTCTCAAGAAAATACGTGGAAGGGAACCCGTTGCGGCCAAGCCTTGTCGGGATGGCCGTAATCGGATCGCTTGAGGACCATGCTGACACTATTACACGGCCTGACATGACCCAGATGCTTGAAGAGCACATGAACCTGATCAAGGAACGGCAGAGAAACCGGGACGATGTGGTGAGGGAATCGAGGGAGATGCTTCACCGTGTTTTTGACCAGCTGGAGGCACACGGGCAGGAGATCGGTGATGAGATCATGGACCAGACCGCCGAGGAAATGACACTTGGTCCATGCCCGGTCTGTGGAAAAGACATCCGTATCCGTCATTTAAGGAGCCAGGCGCAGTTTATCGGCTGTACGAATTACCCGGAATGCACCTTTAATATCGGCCTCCCGATGGTAATGTGGGGCTTTGCAGTCCGTACCGACACGATATGCCCAAAGCACGGGCTCCACCATGTTACGCTGGTTAAAAAAGGTGCACGACCATGGGAGATCGGGTGTCCGCTCTGTCACCATATCTCTTCAAACAGGGAAACCCTTGACCTGGTCCCCTCGATGACCGATGATGCCAGGGAGAAACTCCACAAGAAACATATTTACACGGTCTACGAGGTCGCAAAATCCGGTCCTGAAGGGGTAATGGCCGCAACCGGGCTTTCCCGTGAGAGTGCGGAAAAACTCGTGAACGGTGCTGAAGAAGTGTTAGTACTCTTAAGGAAACGTTCCGAATGCCGGAAATTTGTAAGAAAACATCTTCCGCCCCGCCGGGGCCGGAGCCATTCAACAATCGTCAAGAAGCTACATGCAGCCGGGATTGACGATGTGGAAGGACTTGTGGGAGCTGAGAGGCAGTTACTCCGCAGTGTCGGGATGGGGGAAGTAGAAGCAGAGAACCTCCAGGCTGAAGCAAAACGGATTACCAACGAACGGCTCCTCCGCGATATCGGAATTCCTGCAGTGAGCCTGAAGAAATACCACCAGGCCGGTATTATCACGCCCCTTGATTTCATCGGTCATCATCCTGCTTCAATCAGCGAAATGACCGGGATCAACCCGGAGACGGTCTACCGCCACGTGGAAATGGTTGCAAAAGCCCTGGACAAGCCAGCCCCTGAAAAGATCAGCAAAGTCCAGCTTGAACGGGGAAAAGCTGAGTTACTGGCAATCCGTGGTATTGGTGAGGCAGCACTTGGAAAGCTCTATCGTGCCGGGATCTTTAGCGGTGACCGGCTGGACAAGGCCAGTCCTGACGAATTATCAAAGAAGACCGGCATCCCGAAGGAGAAGATCCTCGAGTACCAGAAAGAATACCGGGCTGTTGCAAAGGCCTGAAACAACGGATATCAAAAGATTGACGGATTAGAATGAAGCACGCAAACTGGAAAAACTGGGTCCACGTGACCAAGCTCGACCCTGACAAGCAACTCAATGCTAAGGCAGTTGAAGAGGTAGCGACCAGCGGTACCGATGCGCTGATGCTATCAGGTACCCTGAATGTGACTGTTGAGAACCTGACGCTCCTCAAGAAGCAGGTCGCCTCGTACGGGTTGCCCCTTGTTGTAGAACCGGCCGGTCCTGAAGCGGTCATTTTTGACGGAATTGAATTTCTCTACGTACCGAGTGTGCTGAATACCACGGACGTGCGCTGGATTATTGGGAAACACATGCAATGGGTGAAGACCCAGAAAATAGAATGGGAAAAAGTCGTCCCGGAGGCATACATCGTCTTGAATCCTGATTCTTCTGTGGGGAAGGTTACCAAATCGATCTGCAATCTCTCCCCCGTGGATGTGGCAGCTTATACGTCAGTTGCGGACCGCTACCTCCGCTTCCCTATCGTATATATTGAATACAGCGGTATATACGGGGACCCATCGGTGGTTAAAGCCGCGTCTGATGCGCTTGATGAGGCATTACTCTATTATGGTGGTGGTATTGACTCAGCTGAACGGGCAGCGGAAATGTCCCGGTATGCTGACACTATCGTTGTCGGGAATGCGGTCTACGAAAAAGGTGTTGATGTGCTGAAAGCGACGGTCAGGGCCGTCCAGTAACTGCTCTAATCTTTTATTACTGGTCTGTATGCCTGATATCCAGATAGTCCTGGTAGCCCCTATTTACGAGGGAAATGTAGGGTTTTGCGCCCGCGTGATGAAAAACTTTGATTTTTCCAGGCTGGTCCTTATCGATCCCTGCGAGATCGGCGAAGAAGCATCATTGAGGGCAGCCCATGCGCAGGACGTCCTCAAAGGAGCAGTTACATGCACGCTGGACGATGTGTTCTCGCAGAGTTGTCTTACCATCGCCACGACCGGTGAGGTCAGTAAATCGATCTGCCGTTCAATGCGCATGCCATATTTCACACCCGGGGAAATCCGTGAGCATATCAAGGATATCGATGGAACGATATCGATATTATTCGGCCGGGAGAACTGGGGCCTGAATAACGATGAGGTAAAGAGGAGTGATATGATCTGCACGATCCCGACCTCGCGTGAATACCCGATCCTGAATTTATCCCATGCTGTCGGGGTCGTATGTTACGAGCTCGCCCACATACCCCGGGGAGAGTATCTCCTTGCAAGCCGGGAAGAGATGGAGTACCTCTACCGGCATATCGACCGGTTTCTCGATGAGATCGACCATCCACCGTTCAAACGTGAGAACACGATGCTGATGATGCGACGGATCTTCGGGAGGGCACAGCTCACCGCCCGGGAAGCAAGCACGGTCCATGGCCTGCTCCGCAGGGCTGAATTCCACATAGATCCCACGATCCACGAACTGGAGCGGGAACGACATACGAAACCAGGTAAGGTTGACCCATCTTTCCGCGATGAATCCAGCTGGGAAGAGGATTAAACAAAGGTGCAGTTCACCCTTTTGTTTTTCTGGCGGCAATCATTTTAGTTGTGAGTGTTTCCTGCTTAAATACCGGGGGCAAAACTCCTACTGATATACCGGAAGTCGTACTACCGGAGATGCCTTCCTCAGAGGAGGAGCCAGCGGGATCAACAGG
>JALOPT010000086.1 GCA_025453715.1 Methanoregulaceae archaeon
TCAGTTGTCACACCTGAAGTTACGCAGAATGCAGTAACTAAAACAGTGACCAAAGAAGCGCCAGTACAGACATCAACTCCTTCAAAGGTGACGAATCCAGTCTCAACGGAATCTATCCCGGGAGGAAATAATTCTTCATTCCCGTGGCTCACGTTGGTTGAAATTATTATTGTGATTGGGTTAATTGGTGGAGTGATAATTCTCTATTATACAAGAAAAGGACTGTAAATGGGGTATTAATTAAACTTTTTTTATGCAAGTCAGATCCGGGCTTACGCAAAATGGTGTATTTGTGTAACATCATTATGAATTATTCCTCCTCTTCTGCCTCTCTATTCCCTTATTGACTTGTTCATCGAACGCAGGAAGATTCCAACGATTGACAAAAAAGGAAGACTTATGATACTAGTTACATCCCTTTCATCATATTCCGTTTCTGGATGACCCGTGAGATAACAATAAACCCGGCAGAAGCAACGATGAGCACACCACAGTCTGTAACCGGGGAAAATACCGATGTCCCGGACATGGCCGCGTTGAACAAATCAACCATGTACGTGAGTGGCGAACAATATGCCAGGGCCAGCCCCAGGCCCTGCATCTGCTCAAGCGGGACAAATATGCCTGATATAAAGATGAGCGGGAACCGGACCAGGTTGGAGAAAATCATCACGTTGGGTGGGCTATCTGATGCCGGTGATGCGAGGAGAGCACCCAGTGCGGCACAGGCAAGCGTGCCAAGGATAAAAGCGAGGATAAACAATCCTATATTCGTTACTGCAACCGGGACGAAAAACCTGCTTGCGATCCATACCAGCAGCGAGATCCCTATCCCAAAAACAGCTCCCGCTACAACGTCACCAAGGATGATACTATCCTGGGTAACCGGGTACGAGAGGAGCCGTTCATACGTCTTTTCCCGTTTTTCCCACGGTGTAATCAAAGGACCAACCGATGATGCGGTGAAAAACAACATCATCGCGAGAAACCCCGGGAAGAATGTCTCCAGGTCGAGGTTACGCCCAACAAAAAAGGCGAAGAACATGAAGAGCGGGAAGAGAAGCCCGAACATCAGGACCGGCGGCTTCGTATAATAAAGCCTCATGTTTTTCCCGGTGATGACGAGAATGCCGCGGAGAAATAACGGGGCCTCCATCATGCACACTCCGTGATCCGGACAAATGCTTCTTCGAGACTGGGGCCGGAGGTAGTGAGTGACGTTATTGTAATTGCCTCCCTCTCCGCACGTCCGACAAGGTATTTTAAAACCTGGTCAGGATTATCCGTATAAAGCCGCCATTTGTCGCCACATGGTTCAGCCCGCAATATCCCTTCAGCTGCAAACAAGTCCCTGCTTACAGGCCGGTCAAAGGAGACTTCCACCGATTGCGTGGTATCAAACATTTTTTTGAGCCGCTCAGGGCTGTCCTGTGCAACGATCATCCCCTTGTTGATGATGCAGACCGTCCTGCAGAGCGTGTTTGCCTCTTCGATGTTATGTGTTGTAAGAAAGATGGTACTCCCCTGCTCGTTCATTTCATGGATAGTCTCGATCACGAGTCTCCGGCTCTGCACATCGAGCCCGCTGGTGGGCTCGTCGAGAAACAGGACTTTCGGGCGGTGGATGATGGCGCAGGCGATGCTCGCCCGTTGTTTCATTCCTTTTGAGAAGGTCCGGACCGGTAAGCGTTTTTTCTCAGAAAGGCCCATCTTTGAGAGGACCTCATCAACTCTTTTGTCCCGTAATGTTTTCGGCATGCCATACATTTTACCGCTGAGCTGCAGGTTCTGTTCCGCGGAAAGGTCTCCGTAAACCGTGCTGTTCTCGGGAATGACTCCCATCTGCATCTTGGCATCGAGCGGGTGGCGGTGGATGTCAATGCCATTAATATGGACTGTTCCAAAATCCGGTGTAAGGACGCCGGTAAGCAACCGGATCGTCGTGGTTTTCCCTGCACCGTTCGGACCAAGGAACCCGAAAATCTCCCCTTCCCGCACGGAGAGGTTAACATCGTTTACCGCGGTCACCGGTCCGAAGGTCTTCTTCAGGTGGTCAGCCCTGATTATATCCATGGATATCCTCCGGGTGGTGTATACTGCCCGGGTGCAGATAACTAAATTTCGTGGTCATGAGAATCATTTTTTTACCTGGCTGGAACTGTTTTCAATGGGACAACATTCCAGTGATAGTATTACTACAAAAATAATTGATCCGGTCATTTCATCTGGTTAATATGCCGCTACCGGTTCCCCTTCAGTGCTCACTTCGATGCACATCAGGAAGAGGAACCCGGTATCAAACGCACCGGCCATTTCTGCCCGGGGTAGCGTGCGGGTAGCCTCCTGTGCCATCCTTGACCCGGCCGCTACCGTCGTGACGAGCATTACGAGTGCGACTCCGAGCGAGGAACCCAGGTTGGACATCATTTTTATCAGGCCGGATGTAGACCCCCTGTCCTTCACCGGGGCTTCACCCATTACCGCACTGTTCAGTGGTGCATAGGCAAACCCGGTACCGGCACCCAGCATAAAGAGATAGATTTCCACATGGCCAATACTCGAATGGGGACTTAAGGTAGAAAGCAGGAACAATGCAAGGATACTGACAATAAAGCCGAGGATAATCGGTTTTTTGGTCCCGATAACATCCGAGATCCTCCCGGCGATGGGGGAGGTGAGGATCATCCCGATAGGGAGGGCCAGCAGGATTGTCCCGGCATTATCGGTTGGGACCAGTTTGACCATTTCGAGATAGAACGGCATCAGGATCATAACGCCGGCGAGGCCGACCTGCGTGAACATGACGTTCATGTTCTGCAAGGAAAAAGCCCTGTTCTTAAACAGGTCCAGGTTGACCAGCGGTTCTGCAGTCTTGCGTTCGCGGATATAGAATAATCCCCAGAATATAGCCGATACAACCAGTGCAAGAACACCATACACGGGTGTTGGGGTGGTGAGCATGTTAAGGCCTAGTATCAGCGTCCCAAGGGCAGCAAATATGATAATAACGCCGGGGATGTCCATTTTTGCATTCGGGGTTACCGGGTCTGTATGGGGAAGGATATATATCCCAAGGAGAATTGCGAGGACTCCTACCGGCAGGTTCACGAAAAAGATATACTGCCATGAGAAGGCGCTGGTAAGGAAACCACCGAGTACCGGCCCGAGAGCCGCCCCGAGCATGGTAAACATCGCCACCATCCCGAGTGCCTGTCCCCGCAGCGACGGGGAGAGGTAGGTGGTGACCATCACCGCCCCGAGAGCTGAAATAATCGCCCCTCCTACTGCCTGGAGCATGCGGGAAAAGATGAGGAAATCGAGTGACGGGGCAAGGCCGCACATGGCTGAACCGAGGGTAAATATTCCGAAACCAACAAGAAACAGTTTCCTGAAACCTTTAATATCCCCCAGGCGGGAGGCAAAGAGAAGCAGGCTGACGAGGACGATAAGGTATGCGTTCAGCACCCAGGAGACGGTCACCGTCGAGACGTCGAATGCCTTGCCGATTGTTGGCAGGGCGATGTTTACGATGGTACCATCGAGCCCGGCCATGAACGATCCAAGGGATATCACAAGGACAATCATCAGTTCTTTTGGTGTCATTTTCTGACGGGTGCTGCTGTCACTCATACCTGTATTACCTGATCAGGGGTGACCATGTTGGTATTTATAGTTGTTTAAAAACTCCGAAAAATCCGTATTTCGATTCAATTGATGGCTTATTCTATGAAACCGGGGTATGAACCGGGAGCCGCCTGAAATGGGTGAATGGTGAATTTTTTTACTTAATGAGATGCATAGTCAGTATCCACCATAGACTACCGTATTTTAAAGGTTTTCAAGTTAATTCGGGGGGATTTAGGGTATTTTTAATATTTTTCCAGTAAAGCAGGATCCGTTGATGGTTGTCAGAATAAACCGGATTTGATATTGCCTCCCCTGGCAAATTATTAATGTAAGAATAGACGGGGTATTACCCACATAGTCAGTTATTTTGTCATCATCTCTTCCCTGTCCGGGGTGTTTGGTCACCTGACAAGTAGTGGTTTTGATATTCCCCTGATCTGTGGCACAGCTATCGCTGTAGTAATCGGTGCTGGCGGTACTGGACGGGAGAAACCGGAAAGGGGCGGTTTTTTTGGAAAATAAGGAATAAACTAAACCTGGATCATTCATCCATTCCTGAAACCCGATTATTATCTCCCTCCCAATTATCCCCCTGAACAGTAAAGCGGGCTGGAATCAAAGTAATATTGACGATGAGGCCGGTCCTGGAAACTTTTCAGCAGCGTATTAAATAGCTGAGGATTCGAGCCTTTTGTTCCCAAGGATGATGTAATGGGCACAAAATTGCTTACAGATGAACTATTCTTTGCAATTTTTTTGATTTTTGGATTCTCCAGACTTACATCGAAGGTTGCCATATACCGGGTCATTGTTGACAACAAGTCCGTTGACTGCATGTCATCAGTGAGCACCAAACCGGTATTCAAATCGAGATACGTGGAGCCCGGATATTCAACCTGTGTCTCATCTGCAAATACCGTACTACCGGTTAATGTAAGTCCTATCACAATCAGCCAAAGGAATAATTGTATTTTTTTTACGTAAAATTTCATTTTTTCACATTCTCTCCGCATTAATGATTATCAAAATCTCTGTTGATTATTCATCTGTTGGAGGTATGCTTATTTAAGATCAGATAATTTGCCAGTTTTTTGAGGTAAAAATGGGCGGTCACAACCAGGTAGTTAGAGGTATTGCAACGCATGGGATTACAAGATAATTGTTTCAACTTATCTTGAATAGACTTATATGGTATGGCCGTGAAGTAACCAGATTGATTGTATCATCATTGATAAATCGGATGACTGATTTACGGAGGAATGGTATCATACGGTTTAAAATTATCAGCGGGTTGCTCGGGATATTACTGATAAGTGCCCTTATCAGTGTCTGTGCGGGCGAAGATTGTGGATGCGGCGGGTTTGATTTTAGTTCTCCTTCACTTCCTTCAGATGGGGGAAATGCTGCAAGCGAAAGTTTTTACTCGGGATTAGATTCCTCTCCAGGAGGAAGTTCCAGTGGAGGTACATCTTCGGGGAGCTCTTCTTCGGAAAGCTCCTCTTCCGGGTCCGGCAGTCAGACCTCCGGGTCATCGGTGAGCGGTGATTCGGGTTCCGGAGGCGCAGGTTCCGGGAGTATGTCATCCGACAATGCGGTCCTGCTAGCCTCGAAAGGGCGCGACTTGTTGAAACAGGGAGATTTCAATAATTCTCTTGTCGCATTAAACGCATCTCTCGATAATGATCCGTATGTACCAAAGACCTGGATGACAAAAGGAGATGTCCTGGCCGCAATGGGACGGTATGAAGAAGCTATTACCGCGTATAACAAGGTCATTAAACTGGACCCGGCGGATCCAACGGCGTATGCAAAAATCGGGGATGCCCTGGTGAATGAGGGAAAATTTAACGAGGCTGTTACATCCTATGATCATGCACTTGCTGCAAATCCCGGTCTTGCCACGGTTCAGACCAACAGGACACGGGCATTCGATCTCGCATCAGGTTTAATTTTGGGGAATCTGACCACGGAACCAACCGTTACAACCGTGGTAACAATAATGCCCCCGTCAACTGCGAATACATCCCCGGTAATGACAACACCCGCACCAGTCAGTACGACGAAAGCACCGCTTTCATTTATAGTCCTGCTTATGGTCGTCCCGATTACGGGTATCGTTTCAATCATTTTTAACAGGAAAAAATGATTTTCTCATTATCCTGCTAACTAAAAAGAGATACTACCTGCAATTCCGGGGATAATTGCAACATAGTACAACCCGACGAGGATAAATACCGCTGCGACCGCTCTCTGGATCCAGGGCCCTATTTCCCCCACTTTCCTGACAATTCCACTGCACTTTCCAACGCCCGTCACGAGAAGGTACGAGATAATAATCACCGGCAGACCGGTAGCAATGGCGAACACCGCAGGAATGAGTACCGGGTCCCCCGCTCCAAGAGCAAGCGGGATCAGCATCGCAAAGAAGAGGACGACACTGAACGGGCAGAAACTCATGGCAAAGATGACACCGAGCAGGAATGCCCCAAGATAGCCTCTTTCCGCGAGGTTTGCGGTAACCCCTGAAGAAAAAGAGGAGATCCTGCAAGACCCGGGGAGACTCCCGAAGGGAATAATGTCGAGCAGGTAGATACCACACGCAATAAGAAACGGCCCGAGCAGTAGTTCACCGTAATGCTGGAGTCCGAGAGCGATAAACTGGATATTCATCCCGAAGAAAACAATGACTGATGCCACGGCGACATACGCGACCACTCTTCCGAGTGTATAGACACACCCTGCCAGGAGCGTATGACGACTATTGTCGATCTTTTTCGATATAAACGCTATCGCGGTGATATTCGTCGCGAGCGTGCAGGGGCTGAACGCGGTCATAAGACCGATAAAAAAAGCGGCGACAAGTGGGATACCGCTGGTACCCATCGTCTCCATTACCTGCATAAAATCCATCAGGTAATGACTCCATTAAGCCTGTCCCTGATTATCGGCTGGAGATACTGCGCAAATTCTGCTTTATTATTGATTTTATACCACACGTTGACATTCTGTTCCTTGTGGAACCCGTTCGCGTCATACACACCGATCCATAGCGATGACCCGGTCACCTCGTATTTCTTCACGAGATCGGCGTTCTCCGGAAGGTTGATATTCACTTCCTGGTATACCAGTTTTCCGGATTCGAGTTCAGGAGCAAAGAAGATGTTCACCGTTTCATTTGCATATTCCCCAAGTGTCCTGCAGGAATAACATTGCTGGGCCGGGTGGAAATGCATTATCTCGACCCGTTCGACAGTACTTCGGGTAATGTTCGCGGCCGATGGAGAAATCGCAACTTTACCCTCATTTGCCGTGAGAGATGAGCATCCTGCAACAAAAATCAGGGATATCATCATACAGGCAAGGAACAGGGGAATTATGAAATTTGATTTCCAGTGTTCCATCTGTTCAGACTCCCATTTTTTCAATACACTTCAGTGCCTGCCGGCCATGGTCTGTGATTGAGTAGATAATCCAGTTGCCCTGCTGTTCACCGACAATAAATTCCTGTTCTTTTAGGATCGTGAGGTGGTAGGAGAGCTTTGAGTCGGCAATCTGGACAACTGCCTTGATCACGCAGACGCAGAGCGGCTGGGAATGAAGCGCGTACATGACAGTAAGGCGGATCGGATCGGCCAGAGCCTGGGCAAGACGGCTGCTCGTATACAGTGAAGCCGGGTCCGGGATCCGGGCAAGGAGTCCATCCATTCCGCCTCTTTTATTAAGTTCGTCCCGTACTGGATCCGGGATATCCCTTGTAACATCGCAGCATTTCGCTGGGCGTGAACGCGTTTTTGTCTGTGGCATAAAAGATTCAAATTAATATGAAATGGTAAGGTATATATGTCTTCCACTGACAATATAATTTCAAGATAATTTGAATCTCAAACTGCTGGTTCATGGGAATTCTGATGGAATGGTTATTGATATAATTCTGAATACCGACATGGCACACGAGGGGCCGCTGATGACTGAATGGAACGTTTATGCATGTGAGGGGGGAGCACGTGATGATTCCTGACTATTTACAGATGTTTGCGGACTGGGTCACATATACGGTTTTGGGATTAGTAGCAGGGACCCCGCTTGCCTCCTCGGTCAATTTCTTTATCTACGATTCGATCAAGGTGACCGCTCTTCTCGCGGTCATCGTATTCTTTGTCGGTATAATACGGACTTTCGTTACCCCGCAGAAAGTGAAGAAATGGGTAGGCGGGAGGACCGAAGGAGTAGGGAATGTATTTGCGGCCCTCCTTGGTATTCCTACACCGTTCTGCTCGTGTTCGGCAGTCCCGCTCTTTATAGGGTTTGTCGAGTCGGGTGTGCCTCTGGGGATCACGTTCTCTTTCCTTATCGCTTCGCCGTTGATCAATGAAGTTGCCATCGCGATGCTTTTCGCATTATTCGGGTGGCAGATTGCAGCACTCTACATCGTATCAGGCCTGATCATCGCTATCGTTGCAGGAATTATTATCGGGAGGCTCCACCTCGAAAACCAGGTCGAAGAGTTCGTCTATAAATGCAAATTACATGACCAGCCTGACAGGGTTATGACCTGGCGGGACCGGACCGACTTCGCGATAGGGGAATCAAAGAGTATAACCCTGAAGGTCCTGCCATACATCCTCATAGGTATCGCAATCGGGGCGATAATTCATGGGTACGCACCGGCTGATTTCCTCGTGAATATTGCAGGCCCCGATAACCCTCTTGCAGTCCCAATCGCAGTGCACATCGGTATACCCCTGTATTCTAACGCAGCCGGGATGATCCCGATTTTGGATGTCCTGACCTCAAAGGGTATGGCTTTCGGTACCGCTCTCGCGTTTATGATGTCGGTGATCGGGTTATCACTCCCAGAGATGATCATCCTCCGGAAAGTAATAAAAATAAAACTCATCATTTATTACTACAAAATTACTTAAAATTGCACCTATCATTATGATCACGAAAAATAAGAATGAAATTATTTTCCCCAACGGATTTAATTTTGTTTTTAATTCAAGGACTGTTGAATTGTTATCTTCAATTACATTTCCATAAATAATCGGATAAAATATTCCGCCCCAGAATGAGTTATATTGCCAAATCACGAATAAGTCTGAGTTAGTATATCCAAGAATATGTTCATTTGCCTTATCATTAAAATATTTAATGATATGTTTTGTATGGATTAAAAACTTGTTTTCAGCTTTTATAGTTATGAGATCATTAATCTTATTTAGTAAAGCTACTTTCTCAAATGAACTTGAGTATTTTTTCATAATAAGTATTTAAAATCTCAATACGGCAAAGTCTCGTGATTAACGGGATTTTCAACTTCCAGAATTTCTGTAACAATATAATTGCTGTTTCCTCGCCAAGGAATTGCATTTAAATACTCTTTATATCTTAACTCAACAAACTTACCGCTATACCGTTCTAACTTTTGTGCAATTGCATCATCAATTATGCTGAAATCAAACTCGTTGCTTTGCATCTGGTTGGGATTTGGAGTTTTAAAACCTTCCTGTATAATTCTTCCTTCCCATGTTTTGAAAATATAACCTTTCTTCACCACAAAGTTTAAGTTACCGGCTTTTACGCCTTCACCAAAAACAAAATAGTACCTCCACCAAAAAACAACAGCAAGTATAATTATTAACACTGGTAATGCGATCCTTAAAAACTTTTTCATTTTAAATTCTCTAAA
>JALOPT010000087.1 GCA_025453715.1 Methanoregulaceae archaeon
GAACTCCCCGTAACTGATCAGGATCTCTCCGACATCGAGTATCTTTTCGATTTTCGGCATAATCTCCCTTGCAGTTGTGCTGTCATCGACCCGTAACACGGTCCCGTCCTTCAGCCTGACGGTCGGGCCTTCAATTGAATCAACAGGCACAATCCCTGCCGCTTTTCCTGGGCGTTCCGTCTTCATCTGGGTACCCACCGCAAGGAAGTCCCCGAGGATATGCATCGTTGCAGGGTTCAGCCCGGCAGCGGCAAATCCAGTATTCCTTGCCCTCCCGAGACGCAACCGGAACCCGCCCTTTCGCATGGGGTAGGCGAAGACGGGTCTCCCTGCGATGAGATCACGTAAATATTTGTCTTTTGGCTTTACACCGGCCTGGCCGGTCTCTTCCGATGCACTTTTCGTTGTCCCGCTGATCAGTTCGTCAAGCCAGTTCCAGCCGTCCATTTTCATTTTTTTGACGTTTTTCTGTACTTTTGGTGCTTTTAACGCCAGGCCTTCCGCGAGCACGAGCGCCATCCCACCACGGACGGTATTCGTCTCAACCCTGGCAAGGTTCCGGTACCCTGACACATCTTCCCTTTCGGTCCCCTCGCCATCGATACAGACCGGGCAGTTGGTGACAATAAGCCGGATCTCCTTCTCGCTCGGGAGGTACTGCAGGTTCATAATGGTATTATACTGGCGTATCTCCTCGATATAACGCTCAATTTCCTCCTGCCTGGGGATATAGCGGTTGATACCAAGAGCACGCCGCACATAATCCCCCACGAGTACCGACAGTGCCTGTGCCGTCCCCCCGGCACTCCTGATAGGGCCCGCATAGTAGATTTTTAAGTATTCCGTGCCGTCGTCGTTTTTCCCAAGACCGATTTTTGCAATCCCTTCCGTGGGAGCTGCCACCACACCTTCGGTAAGGAGTGCCATTGCAGTCCGGATCGCATGGTCGAGTACTTCCAGTGGGCCGGTCTCGCCGAATTTGCAGGCGACGAAATCGTCACCGATGCGGAGCGCTACCTCTTCACGCGACATCGTAGCTTCCAGCTCGCGGATTCGGGCAGCAACACCCCTGATATTCAGGAGGGCCTCAACACGGTCTGCAAGATCATTCGCCACCGGGATCTCCGGGACTGTCTTCGGGTCGAGCCCCTGTGCCCGCGCCGCTTGTGCAACCGCCATCGCCTCGTCAAGGCCATTCTGAAGCACCGCAAGGTATTGTTCCATGAGCGGTGAGACCTGCAGCATACCAAGTTCATGAACAGGGTGAGATTTATCTCTTGGGTTATTGCCTGCGGTGACCAGAACAAAGCTACCGGTAACAATTACCGTGATGAATTGAATCCCGGTTTACCAGCAAGGAAACGTTTTTCGGGGCTTAAAGACAGGTAATATTGAATATGAGGCCATGAAGGGGGATTCTGGCACCCCTGCCTTAAAATTTCTAACCGGCATCAACCAGCATCAAATCTGGAAAGTGAGTAGTCATGGGATTATGATTCCTGGTTATCCTTTCCCGTATCCGCGGGGTCATACTCGATGACCAGTGCATGGACACCCCGTTCACCCATCTTCCAGAGGACAAGTTCCGCACAGGTGCGCATTTCTGCATCATTGCTATGTAACAGCTGCTGGAGGGGCTTGATCGCCGGATCCCCGATCCTGCACAGGGCAAGTGCGATAAATTCCCTCATCTCCTTATCCCCGCGTGAAAACGCTTCAATAAGAGGGTCAACCGCAGGTTCACCGAGCTGCCCGAGTGCTGCAGCTGCATACCTCCGGAACTCCGGGGTCGTGTCGTCCTCCATGGCAAGGATCAGGGGTCCTATAGCGGGTTCACCGGTCAGTACAAGTGCACTCGCGGCATACCAGCGGAAGTCAGGGTTATTATTTTCATGCATCGAGCGGATAAGTGGAGTTACTGATTGTTCACCTGCATCCCCGAGCTGCCTGACCGCGGCCCGCCGTACGGCAATGTCGGGGTTGCTAAGGTCTTCTATCAGTTTTCCGGTATTGGTATTTTCTATTCCTGAATTATCCATGGATTTTCCTTCCTTTTCACCAGAAATGGTACTCGTATATGGTCCCGGGTTGCTTTTTTTCACCGGGCATTCTCCTGATGATTCCTGCCCCTTCCACCAGACTGTGACTGTTGGACCCAGACCACCTGTTGCGGGTAGGGGATCTCGATCCCGTTTGCTTCCAGAGTTGTTTTAATTTTTACCAGCAATGACATTTTCAGGTCGTACCACTCCTTTGAAGGGGCCCATATCCTGATTAGAAGTTCAACCGAACTATCCCCGAGCTTGTCTGCGAACACCAGCGGTTCCGGGTTTTTCAGGGCGAACGGCTCCTGTTCGATGATATCCCTTATGATCATGATCGCACGATTGGCATCGTCACGATAGCTGATCCCAATCCTGTAATCAAACCTCCTGGCAACATTGGAGACATAATTCGAAATATTCGATGTGAATACCTTCTCGTTGGGTACCCGGACATAAATCCCCTCAAATGTCCTGACAATTGTTGAGAGGATCTGGATATGCTCAACGTTCCCGGTAACATCCCCGATATTGATATTATCGCCAATTTTCATCGGTCGTTCGATGATCAGAAAGATCCCTGATACGAAATTAGACACGACACTCTGACTCGCGAACCCGATAATAACCGCTAATATTCCTCCTGCAACAAGGAGACCTGACAGGTCGATCTTGAAATGGGGGGATGCGAAAAAAATACCTATCAGGATGATGGACCACCATACGATCGAATTCACCACTTTCAGGTCGGATTTCTCCATCCGGTCAGATAACTTTTTTTTCAGGAACGTTGTAACAATTTTTGCAATTATTACCGCAATGATCAGGATGACTGCGATTGCGATGATATCATACGCCTTTACATTCGCGACTATTGCGGCTATATCTAGGGTACTGTTAGTTGTCTGCAATCGTGTCACCAAGCCCGAATTCCATCAGGAATTCTACTTTTTCAGGCACTACCTCAACAACAGGTACTTTCCTTGCAGAATATGCGGAGATCGACCGGGTCATGCCGTTTTTTCCGGGTGTGGAAAGAATCTTTGTTTCCGCAACCATGTTCGAATATAATTCCATTCTTGCCGACATGAGGACATAATCCCCGTACCAGATAGTCATCCCGGCATTGACAAAGACGGCTCTTGATACCTCGATCCATGTCTTGCCCTTGTTGATAAGGGTCAGGTCAAGCACCCCCTCCCGGAGCGGATCTGTTTTTGGGACACCGGGGTAGATTGAACTCTCGTGCCACCGGGTCACACGACCGTAATCGGGAGGACCATATAGGGAATATTTCGGGGAAAGAGGCGAAAATACATCGAGAAGATCGTTATCTTCCTTGGCCCGGATGAATACCCCGATCTCTACCGGGAACGTAAGATACAACTGGAGCGTTGTCTCAGGTTCGATAAATACAGGGTTAAAATGCACCTCAAGGTACCGGGTCACTTCCTTCGGAAGGTTTAGTGGTTCCACGGGGTTTATGATGATTGAACCTTTTTCAGAGGCAATTGTCCGTTCCGCTGATTTTCCCATGCACGTTCTTTTATACGTGAGGTAACGGGCGGAACGTTCGACATCGATCGAGATCTCCTCTTCCCTGAGTTGGCATGAGTAATCATACGTGCCGTACACAGTGAATTGAATCACCGTCGCAGGACATATAATTAATTACTTCCGGACTTTCATTTGTCCGGTGCACAACCAGCGTCAGGAGACAGGAAGGACTAAAAAAGAACATTCCATTCAGTTACCGGAAAGGTCGTTAATGAGTGGACCGAGATCAGGATTATCAATACTCGTAAGGGCTTTACGTAACCTTTCCCTTATATCTGGGTCAATAGATTGCAGGAAGTCTGTAAACCCGGGGCTGTCAGGCCCTTCCCCGACCGGGGCATTTGCAATATAGTCCCGCAGGGCCTCATTCCCCACTTCGTTTAACAGCTGGATAAACAGGTCGATATTCCCGTTTTCCATTGCTTTCAGCGATGCCAGTGCTTCGGAACGCACATTTTCATACTTGTCACCAAGCGCCTGAACCAGCGGTGCAACCGCCCGGGGATCACGAATCCGCCCGAGTGCAATTGCTGCACCCCACCGGAGACTCCCATCACCAGTCGAAAGCGCTGTGATAAGTGGGGAGACTGCCGGCTGCCCGATCATCCCGAGCGCTACCGCCACCCGTCCCTTGACATAGCGGTCCTCATCGCGAAGAAGCCCGATGAGCGGGTCTATGGCACGGACTTCCCCGATCTCCCCAAGTGCAATTGCGGCCTTCCAGCGGACATCCTCATCCGGGTGACCAAGCAGGACAATCAGCGGTTCAACGGAAGTGTTCCCGATTTTTGCGAGGGCTTCCGCAGCTTTCCAGCGTACTGCACTGTACTGGTCTTCGGAGAGTATTTTGATAAGGGGAGGAATTGCAGAAGGGTCCTTTAATTCACCAAGTGCCTCCACCGCCATGTAAAGGACTTCCAGGTCACGATGCCCGAGGGCTTTAATGAGGCCAGGGATATCCTTCTCATTCCGGAGGTCTTCGACATTCGAATATGAGCGTACCCTGTTCCGGATCTCCCTCCAGACACCATGAATTATTCTTTTCACCCCTGTTTTCCCCGACATCTCAATACTAAGAACCCTTTGACATTATACCAGGTCATCTTTTACGGCCGCATTATTAAGAGGGATCTATTAAAAACAGGAATGCAAGGGTTAAAAATACATCTCACGTGACAAGGCCATTTTAAAGCCGTACCGGAGCGGATTGTCGGAAGAAGCACAATCAGGGGTGTTCCATAGGGACGTGCTTGCAGAGGTTGCAATCCGTGCTGCGAAGGTCTATGTATTCATCATGGCCCCTGATCTTCCCAGGGCGAAGGGCCCAGGCCCTTTATTGTCCAGTATGTCATGTCAATTCAGTCCCCTGGCTTATACCGGGTGAACATGAGATCTGTTGTACCTGGCAACACACCCCTTGCTGCTGAGATAGACCCCGTCCTTACAGGGTTGTGGTTAAAAAAAAGGCCCACATGGACCTCCGTGATGGCGGGGGGATTCTGATCCCGGGAAACCTCCCGGATATCATTTCTGCCGGGAAAACCGGAATTAAAAGTAAAGAGTGGGTAAAAAAACCGGTGTTCCAATAGATCTGGTCACGATGATTGTCTAATTCGAAATCATCTTTGTCCCGCAATTTCTTACCGGCTTGTGTACCTGCTTGTAAATACTTGTTTTCCATTACCCCTGCCAGGGAAAAAAACGGTATTTTCAATACAGATATGTTCCCAGCGGGTGATCCGCATTACCCATCTCGGAAAAGAGCCGCCCTGTCAGGAACATGCAACGTCGATACACTCTTCAAGCGTGCCAATCCGTGACATCGCACCGCACATATTCGGGACGTAGGTAAATGCCTTCCCGCTGTTCACCATTATCGACTGGTAAGAGTCCATGCAGGGTGAGACGACCATGCAGGTATCGGCATATACCCTTGCACCGCTCCGTTCGATGATCTCAACCGGGCCACGTGAATCCCCGGCCACTGCTTTCGAAGTAAACACGTACAGAGGTTTTTTGACATGCTTACCCTCGAGCAGGTGTGCAATCGCACCGAGTTCCTCCGGTGAACAATGGGGACAGCCGATTGCGACCGCATCTACAGGGATATCCCTGTACAGGTCGCTGATCTCCTTCTGTTCCACGGGGACTGGTTCAAGGCCCTTCAGGTCGTAGTGGAACACCCTGGAATCGGGTGTGATGCCCTCAACGTGGAAAAGGGCAACAGCCCCGCTCGCTGCCATAGCCGCGCCCAGTGCCTTCAGCTGGTCACGGTCAGGACGTATTCCCCTGAAATACGGTATACGGTTCCCGGCTTCCTTTCCGGCAATATATCCGAGTGCCCCGTACCACGAGGTATCATGCGTCCCGGTACCATCAACATCGAAAATAAGGCCCGGTTTCCTGTTTGCAACAATATGAAGACCGTAATAGGGCGTCTTTCCGATAATTGCCGCGGCAAGCGCACTCGGGCCCCCTTCACGGTTGGTCCGCGCCCCGATCACCGAGTTCGAGTAGGCAACTGCAGACGATTCAGACCACGAGATATGGTCGCCATACTGCGTGATCGTGAGATAGTACGGGGTGCAGGTACAATCAAGGCTGATACCAAGGCGTTCGTAGGCTGATACCACCTCTGCCTGCTTCTTTGCGAATTCCGGTGTTATCCCCATCTCCCGCCAGCGGTCACGGTCCATTCCAACCGGGTTTAAGATGGCCGGAACTGCTGCACGGGCATCGAGGGCTTTGAGCCACTGGAGCCCGTATTCCCCGATTGTCTTGTACGAGGCGCCGCTCACCTGGGCACTCCGGATGGGGATCATACGTTCAGCATCAAAGACTTTCCCGAGGGCGACGAGGATCTCCATCATCATCATCCTGGTCTCCCCGAACTCCCCGTTCAGGACGAGTTCGTCCTCGCGGTCAAGTTCCATGACGTTACCACCCGGCCCTGATGAATTTCGCTTCCCGGCCCATCTCCATGGTCGCATCGAGGCCGATCTTGACATTCGTCCCGTTTTCGAGCCTGCATGGGTCGAGTGAAGACCCGCGGACACCTGTTATCACCATGAAGTCCTTGTCTCCACGGACCCTCGTCGCAACGGCGAATTCAACATCTTCAGGATTGAAGATGTCAATGTCATCATCGACCACCACCACATGTTTTAACGATGTATGTGCGGCAAATGCGGCCATAATTGCATTTTTAGCGTCCCCTTCGGTATTTTTCCTTATCTGGATCACGGCGTGAAGATACCCGCATCCGCCACGGGTAAGGCTGACATTTTTAACCTCGGTAACACCGGCAACCGCCCGGTAGATTTTAGGTTCGTAGGGGGCACCCATCAGGAGCTTGTGCTCGTTCCCGCCAGGCAGGATCCCGTGGTAAATTGCCCCGGGCTTCTGGTAC
>JALOPT010000088.1 GCA_025453715.1 Methanoregulaceae archaeon
CCTCGTTAAGATAAATGCATAAATATGGTTCCTCTGTTAACCCTTCACTTCCTGTTCTGATACATTCGAGATAAAGTGGCACTAATCGTGGCATCGCATCTATCCCCTATTATCCGATCATTCGATACGAATAATATGCTTTTGGGTCGTTCGTGAGCGGCTTTTAGGATTCATCAATGGTCTGATCTTGGAACGGGTTGTTATGATAGTCGCATGTAAAAAAAGTAATGAAGCGACTAGTCCATCACAAGACAGCCCTGGCACCTCCAAATCCCTCTCCTGTACCTCACAAGGGAAACCTCACAATATCTGCAGTTCTGTCCGGGACAGGCCACAAACTGCTCAGCATGGGTGGACTTGATCAATGTGCTCATCCACTCAGTAAAAGCATTAACCGACTCGGCATCCGGAATATAATCCACCATCGTATTGTCTTTTTAAATAAAACAGCGAGACCTTAACCGCTATTTTCCCGAACATTTCCCCGGACCCCAGGGCAATACAGGACCATCTTGAAATCCTCCCTGATCGACTTTTTTGTCAGGGCGGAGGGTTTTCACATCGGTTACTATCCTGTGGCTATGTTACCCGGGTGCATTCTGGTATTTTTTTAAAAAAATGGCTTAAATTGCCGGATATTGTATATTGCTCCCTGATGGTTTCTTTGTGGCAGGGGGAATGCCGGGCAGATGGCCACACCTGCCGGTCTTCCTGCTTCCAGGCAATTCTTCCAGGTCTCAAGGCGGAGCATCAGTTATCAGGTCTCACGGCCGGGCCGTCACGTTTGACTGGTTATACATGCCTGCCCCAATCCAGTAGGTCCCGTCAACATCGTGCACGTAGCAGAGCTTCGGTTCTGGCGTTAAGTTATGGGCGGGATTCGGGAAATGGATGATGATAAACCCGCCGCCGCTCCGTGAGATGTTGATCTTGTTCCGCATGTAATACTGGCCGGTCACATCGACATCGTTGTAGAAAGACGTATTCACCCGCTGGGGCAGGGCAATGGATGCGAGGGATGTCCCGTTGTAATCGGCTGCGAATATGTACAGGTCTCCCCGGACGAACGAGCCGTTCGGGTTATTGAATTCAGCGAGCGAGGCCTGCTTCCCGTGTTCACGGCCGTATACGACCCCCTCGGAAACAAACGCGAACAAGCGCTGCTCATCGGCAGAAAGGTTTGCCGTGGGCTTCACCGTCACGGTGGATGTCGGGATGGCAGTCGGAGACAGCGTAGGTGTTGCGGCTGGTGTGGTGGCCGGGGGATTCGTCGTGGTACACCCGGCCCCGGCGATAGCAAGGACCAGTGCAAGGATGGCTAATGTCAGAATAATGGATCTCATATGAATTTATTCAGCAATTCAGGTTCATATGCCCATTGATTTAATCCGGCCGGGGCTGTTCACCGGCATCCCTGCAGAGGATGGTTTCAATCATCCATGCATGATATCCCGCCAGATATCGAAAATGTATTCTGTTTCCAGTCCCCGCTTTTCGAATCACCCAGATTAAAACGCCAGGTTTGACAAAGAGGCTTCTTAACGTCTGAAATGATGTTCCCCCGGAAACACGGCAGGTCCATGCAACCTTTACGAGGAGCGTTATCAGATGAGGTGGTTTTTCTTCCCTCTCCATACCTGTATCAGCGTTGGAATATACATAACACCAAAACCGATGACGATGGACACGATAATATCTATCGTGCTGAGTATTCCGGACGAAATAAAGCCAGAGTAAATATACACGGCAACAGGGGCATATATCGCACTTGCCGTTACTACGCCGGGAGAATATTCCCCGGTATAGAGGGTTAAGGACGCATGGATTAAGAAATTGGAAAATATCCATGCAGCGGTGGCCAACCCGAGGACAAGCGTCCATTCACCTGGATAAAATATTGCAAGAGATACTGAAATCAGCACATATGCCATGAAAATTGCGTTTCCAAGAACGAACTGTGCGAATGAGGTCGGTGCAGAAAAATATCGCTTTGCCCACGGGACAAACCGTGGGGCTTCCTCGATCATGTGGATACCGTAGGAAATTGGTACCAGCCAGAGAATCGTTACGTCCATGTAGTCCTCCTCCCGGGTTGATGGGAATGCAGTTATATACTAGTCTCCTGAACGTGACGATATAAGTTCTTCTCACCCGGGGTATCAGGGTTGTAACACTCCCGAATTCATCCGTTTGGCGTCTTCCGGTTCAAAAACACACACGGTCACCGCTTTTCGAATCACCCGTTTGGCAATCCCCGGGACCTTTGTCCTTCATCAGAGACCAAGGATGTCCCAGTCGTCACCCGCCCGTACCAGTCCCCATAACCATTATCCACATTACCTGCCAATTCTCAATGCAATGCCCGGGCTTTCCAAACACGTCTTCCTTAAAACAATATTCTGCCCCACGCTCGGCTGGTGGCTCCATAATGGAAAAATCCGGGAAAATCTCACTCCTGACGTGCTGTTCCGGATGGAACAGGGAAAAAAGATCGGGGCACTGGCCCGGCAGTTATATCCCGGCGGTGTATTTGTGTATGCATCCGGCTCTAAAACGGCCGCCTCACTGACCCGTGAACTCATGGAAGACCCCCGTATCAATGTCATTTTTGAAGGGACGTTCATCACCGGGAATTACGTGGCAAAGGCCGATATCCTCATCCGGAACGGGGATTCATGGGACCTCGTTGAAGTAAAATCCGGTGTGCAGCAGAAACAGGACTACCTCGAAGACATGGCGTATACCACGGTGATTGCCAGGAATTCCGGTTTTACCCCGGCCCACATCTGCTTACAACTACTCAATAAAGAATACCGGCTGGGGATGCCACCGGAACAGCTGTTTACAACGGTGGACTGCACGGAGGAAGTCAGGAAGTTCAGAGAACAGTTTGAATCACAACTGGACAGCGTTGATACTACTCTTCATTCCCCGGAAGAGCCCTGCCCAATGCTCACCATGAATTGCAAAAAATGTGAATATTTTGACACGTGCATGGGATCGGAGGTAGATGAGCATATTTTTAATATCCCGAGACTCAGTGAAAAGACCTTCCAGGCACTCGTGTCATCGGGGTATATCTCGATCCATGATATCCCTGAAGGGTTCCGGCTGACACCGGGCCAGGCGAACGCAGTCCGGTGTGTGCAATGCGGGGAAATATCAATTGACCCCGTCCTGGCAGAACAGCTGGACTACGTCGTGTGGCCGGCGTTCTACCTCGACTTCGAGACCACCCAGCTGGCCATACCCTGTTACCCCGACCTCGCTCCCTACGACTCATTCCCGACCCAGTATTCCATCCACCTTTGTGATAGTTGCGGGAATATCATTGAGCACCGGGATTACCTCGCCGATCCACAACGGGACTGCCGGCGTGAACTTGCCGTACAGTTGATTTCCGACCTGGCCGGGGACGGATCAATCATCACCTACAGCAATTATGAAAAAACCATGATTACCATCCTGTCCAGGTTATTCCCCGACCTGGAAGGCCCGCTCAATTCGTTACTTGGCCGGATTGTTGACCTGGAGCACGGTATAAAGTGTATCCAGCACCCGCAGTTCCGGGGGAGGACATCCATTAAGGTGGTCCTGCCGGCACTGATCCCGGATCTCTCTTATGACGGCCTGGCCATCAACAATGGCAGTAATGCAATGATCACGTTTGCCTCGATGATCATGGGGCTCTATTCAGCAGAAGAAATGCTACAAAAAAGGACGGAACTGCGGGAATACTGTAAACTTGATACCCTTGCGATGGTCCGGCTCCATGAAAAACTGCATGAAATGTTGGGGAAATGATTTATGCCGGTTTGTGTATCAGATGATATCGAGGGCAATTAATTCTTCAGTCTCCCGTTCTTCCTCCTCCTCTATTTCCTGCTTCGTTCGCTTCCGTCTGGGTTCCGTTGTTTCCTTCTTCCGCCACCAGCACATGGGTCTTCACTGAACAGACTATCCGTTGCCAGACGTTTGAAGGTATCTGAGATAGCAATGTTAATCGCCCTGAACTGTGAGCCAGGAGAATATAACCCCTGAAAGGCCATGGATAATAGGGGAGTGAACGATTTAATGGAACCAGATAATGAATACCGGCTCGTACAGATACAGTGCCACGTCTGTGGAGCACCAATGCTGATCCGTTTACGTGCGAATGAACCTGTTCCGGCGTACGTGTGCAACGAATGCCAGCTGGTCAACAATATGATGTGATTCTTTGACACGTGGTTTCACCAGTCAATTTTCAAACGGACAACAATTTCAACCAGGTTCACGTTGTGGAGACCGTTTTTTGCATTTTATTGTGAAGTATAGAATTTAACCGAACCATCGGGATATGTACAGGACATTCCCGTCCACTGTCCGTGGGTATGACTACAATCCTGCATCGCTTTGGTCATTGTGATCCCACTTCTCGTTGGTATGGGTACAACTTCGTTATTAACACACGTCATCACTTTGGGATCATAACAGGCATACGCACAACAAGACATCTCCATTGACGGGCATCGGGCTCCGGCACAGACTTTTGGCTTTGTCGGAGTTGTTGCAACGGGGCGGGTTGGAATTGTGCCCGGAATTATTGGTGTTTGACTTTCAACTATTTCTGTATCATTTCCTGAATTACAAACCAGGCATTGAGTTGTGTTGCTTGTTGAATTATTCAATAGTTCAGAATTGTCAGGTGGTATCGGTTCTAGTGAAGCAACAGTTTTCAAACAACCCGAAAACAGGGTTCCAATAACCATAAGAGAAAAGAGGGCCAGTAAGAATGTTGAAATGTCTTTTTTCATCAGTAATTATTAAAAAATTTATGAGTAATATTCATTTCTTAACGGTTCAGCGACGAATTTTACCTGATTCTTAGGAATGAGAATTTGATTCACTAAAGGTGATTTGAACATCCGTGCCATAAATCACGGATGAATCTTGGATTAGTCTTTTAACGTTAATTTAAGGTTATTTTTCGATACAAGGCATAAGCTGCCGGGAAGAGAGCGAAGAATGGTACATTTCAAATAAATCTTCAGTCCGATATCATGATAGAGAAACGTAAATGCAGCCCCCTCTTAAAACCCTCGACTATTTCCAGGAATCGTATGATATCCGGGTAGGACAATTAAAAGAAAAACGGGCGAAAGGGACAAAGGTCATCGGGACGTTCTGTCTTTTTGTCCCGGACGAGATCATCTTTGCGGCAGGTGCCGACCGGATCGTGCTCTGTGGAGGGAGAACTGATACCATTGCACTGGCAGAACAATCGTTGCCGAGGAATATCTGCCCGTTAATCAAATCCTCGTTTGGAGCTGTTGTTGATGCCTGTTGTGGGGGCAGTCTCTCGTGTGCCCACGTCCAGCTCGTAGACGTCGTCGTCGCGGAAGCGACCTGTGACGGGAAGAAGAAGATGTACGAGCTTCTTCCCCGGTATCTGCCAACATATGTGCTGGACCTTCCACAGAAACCAGGCAGTCCCGAAGCAATCACCTATTTCCTCTCTGAATTGCGCAAGTTCGGAGCATATCTGGAGGACCTGACAGGGAACACCATCCATGATGAGGAATTAAAGAAGGAGATCCATTCGTCGAACGAAACGCGAAGGCTGCTCCACCGGCTTTTCGATCTGCGGAGATGTGACCCCCCGCCCGTTACCGGGTCCGAGGTCCTCCGGGTCATGCAAAGACAATTTTTCCTCTCCCCGGAACAGTTCAGGGAAGGGATCCGCCAGCTTTGTGAAGAGATGGAACAACGTATTCCATCAGCCAGGACCGGGCCACGAATTATGATATCCGGCTGTCCGATGGCAGCAGGAAATACAAAAATAGCTGAGATCGTCGAAAAAAAGGGAGCAGTAATCGTAGTGGAAGAGAGTTGCACGGGTACACGATCGTTCTGGGACCTCGTTGATGAGAAGAAGGAGCCGTGGGCAGCACTCGCAGAGCGGTACCTCGCGATCCCCTGTGCCTGTATGACCCCGAACGACGAGCGGATTTCCCGGATTGTTGACCTGGCCAGGCAATATCAGGTCGATGGTGTGGTCTACTACACCCTTCAGTTCTGCCACGGCTATAATATCGAACGACTTCGCGTACAGCAGGCACTCAGGGAAGAAAAAATCCCCCTGCTTGCCATCGAATCAGATTACGGAGACTCTGATGTTGAGCAGATTGGGATCCGAATCGATGCATTCCTGGAGATGATCACATGATCACCGCCGGGATTGATGCCGGTGCGGCTACGACAAAGGCGGTCCTCATGAGAGATCGGGAGATTGTGGGCTACCGGATTTCCATTACAGCCTTTGACTTTCTCACCTCAGCTGAAAGGATCTTTCATGAGCTGCTCCTTGCGTCAGATATCAATAAGAACGACGTTGAATTGGTATATGCAACGGGATACGGAAAAAACGCGATTTCCTTTGCGGATAAAGGAATCAGCGAGATCACCGCCCATGCAAAGGGGGTATACTTTCTCTTTCCAGGGGTCCGTGGTATCATCGACGTGGGAGGACAGGACTCCAAGATTATTGTCGTAGAGGACGGTAACGTGACTGACTTTCTTATGAATGATAAGTGTGCTGCAGGAACCGGAAAATTTCTCGAATATACGGCTAAAGCGCTTGAAGTCCCTGTTGATGATCTCGGTGCCCTCGCACTTGCATCCCCTCATCCGGCAGGTATTACAAGCATGTGTACCGTTTTTGCAGAATCCGAAGTGATTTCACTCAGGGCCAGGGGAATCGCGAAGGAGGATATTGCGGCCGGTCTTATTGCAGGTGTTGCCCAGAGGATCGTGGTAATGGCAAAACGGATGGCACTGACGGATCACGTAGCGTTCGTTGGGGGTGTAGCAAAAAATGCAGGAATGAAGGTTGCTCTCGAGAAGGAACTGGGCTTTACTCTTTTCGTTCCGTTTGAACCCCAGATTACCGGGGCCCTTGGTGCTGCGATCTCTGCACAGGGGCAGCAGATATGATGGGACCATTTAAAAATCTTTAATTTC
>JALOPT010000089.1 GCA_025453715.1 Methanoregulaceae archaeon
CAAGCATGGGGAATGCAAGTATCCCGGCGTTCTTCATACCCGGTATGCATCAAATATTTGCTGGGAACAGTAACTTCCGGACCGCCACGGACCGGGTCCTCACAGGGTGGCGACCAGGCCTTTCGGTGTAGCTTAACGAAACAAATCGGGAATATCGAGCCATTAAACATTTTCTTCAATCATGTACGGAGAATTGTTCCGGGTAAAATATCGGGCGGACCAAAAAAAGGTAAGGTCCGGGTCTCGAGGCTTTTATAAAACAGGGTGGGGGTCCGCCATCCTCATGTGGAAGGCGGAAATGTGACACCAGGGTTATTTGATCATTTCACCGGGCAACGGCCCTGTTTCAGATCTTGAACTTCGACATTTCCTTCGATACACTATCGACGATATGGTTCACACTCCCGACAACTTTGGTGATCTGATCAATAGAGGCCGAGGCTTCTTCTGCAGCTGCAGCTGCATCCATTGCATCTTTCGCTGTCCCGTGGACCATCTGCTGTACTTCATTGACACTGGCGGTAACTTCCTGCACAGTTGCTGCCTGTTCTTCACTGAGGCTTGCAACTTCGACTACGTTCTTGCTGATATCCTCTATCGAACGGACGATGTCATTGAACGAACGGAGCGTCTGGCTGAGGGCTTCACTTCCTGATTTAACTTCGCGGTTTGATGACGCAACTGCTTCCCCGGCTGCCATGGACTTTTTCTGGAGCGTCCCTATCATATCAGCGATGTTTTCAGCCGATGCGCGTGATTCCTGGGCAAGGGATTTGACTTCTGTTGCGACCACCGCAAAACCCCTGCCTGCCTCTCCTGCACGGGCAGCTTCGATTGCTGCGTTCAGTGCAAGCAGGTTTGTCTGGTTTGCAAGGTCACTGATCAAACCGACTATCTTACCGATCTTATCCATCTCAACCTTGATATCGACAATAATCTTGTCGACCTCGTTAGAAGAATTGGTGATACTAACCATGCCGCGTTCCGCCTGAGCTGCAAGTTCAGTCCCTTTTACACTCATGTTATTCGCATTTTCGGTGAGTTGTGAGACTTTCTCAGCTTTCTGGGCAACTTCCGTCACGGTCTGGTTGAGGTCTTCCATGGCCCGTAATACCTGGCTGATCCCTTCATTTCCACGTTCAGCGTTGGTACTGACACCCTGTGCATTGAGGGCGATATGCTCGGCACCTGAGGCAACTTCCTCGATACTTGCATTGGCTTCCTCTGCACTCGATGCAAGATCCATAATCTGGCGGTTGATCAGGTCAACAGCTTTTGAGACCTCGATACCGGTATTATTCAGGGACTCTTTGAATTTGAGGAAATCGCCTTCCATGTGAAGGTTTTCATCAACCCGCGTCGCAAAATTACACTTTGCGAATTCGGTTGCCATCCGCATCGCTTCGTTGAGCGGCCCCATTACTGCATCAAGGGTGGCATTAAACCCTTCAACAATTTTACGGTAATCTCCGAGGTGCCGGGTTGTGTCCGCCCGTGTCTTGAGTTTGCCCTCCACTGCCGCTTTTGCGAGCATATTCGCATCGGCAATCATATTGGTAAGGGCTGACTGGACATCTGCAAGGTTATTATTGATCCCAGAGAAATTCGCATATGCTTCCCTCGTATTATCAGTTGGGGTTGCAATAGTAAGGTTAAATCCGAGGTTCCCTGTTGCAAGCATCCCAAGATTCGATGAGAGGCTGCTGACATAGGCATCAGTAAAATCCTTGAGTTCCTTTTTCGCCAGGTCTATCTTGTGTTTTTCTGTATTATCCTGGTAGGTGGCCATCATGCTGACAATTTCACCCGAAAGGTCGAGGAGCGGTACTATATTCTGCTCGAGGTACTTGACACCAGTCGGGAACTCTACGACAACCTCGCCGATTACACCTTTCTTCGTTTCGACAGCTTCACGGATCCCGTGGCCACTCTTCTCAAGTACCTTGAATTCTTTCATGTTCATCTTCTGGAGACGCTCTTCTGACCAGCCGCAAAGTGTCAGGAAGGCTTCATTTGCCAGTTTGATGTCCATTTTGGTAGTAAAGATAATCAATGGCATCGGGTTCTGCATAATCATGGTATACCCAAGCTGTTTCTGCTTTTTTGCCTCATCGGTAGCCTTCGCAAGCTTGGTATATATCTCAGTTTCCCGAATAATCGCTGGGACAAGGCGTGAATAGTTACCTTTTTTAATAAAGTCCTGAGCACCCGAATTTAATACTGAAAGAACTGTTTCCTCACTGTCATCATTTGCAATAACAATGAAGGGCATCTTCAGGCCCATTTCCTTTAAGACTTTCATCGCAGCTAATGCTCCGAAACCGGGGATTGCATAATCGCATAGTATCAGGTCCCATTTCTCCCGGCCAAGGATAGCACGCATCTGGCGTTCATTATCAACACGTTCATACTGGACTTTAAGCCCTTCTCTTGTCATCTGATGTACAAGCAGGTCTGTTTCTTCCTGCGAAGTATCAATAATTACAATATTAAGTTCCCTAACCATTTCGTCACCATACCCTTTGTTCGTCACCCTTCCGGTTTTCTTTGCATTAATTCTATTCCGCCCATTGGTATTAAGGCATCAGTCCTGTGATCCTCATTGCTGTTCATTCCCTGATTGCCTGACTGAATGAATACATCTTTCAAGGTTAACCAAGGTATAGGGATCCCCGGTCTGACAGATAACGGGTAATTTACTATTCATACCAGTGTATAAAAAATAATTGTTTCCAGTTGCTTCTCGTCAACAGGTATTATCCGGTTAAACCCGGTCCGGTTATCAGGTGCCAGAACGGCCTGTGTTTCCAGGAGACGCGGGGTATTGTACACTATCCGTGCCTGCAGTTCAAATTGCAATAAACCAACATGAAAAAGACCGCCCTTTATTCAGTATAAGTTAATTTATTGCAAATCAGAACCTTTTTCTATATTCAGGGCCTAAAACGCCATAGGTATAGCGGGGTCCGGGAAAATAAATGGAAAGCGTCAGGGATTCGGATTTCTGGAAGGACCAGGGGAATAATTACTACAAAAACGGCAATTATATCGATGCAATCATCTGCTATAAACGAGCCATCGAAGTCAACCCCGGGTCCGACAAGGCATGGTATAACCTTGGCATGGCCTATAACCGGATGAACAATAAAAAGGACAGCCGGTCATGTTTTGAAAAAGCCCAGGAACTATCCGGAACCAGAAATATAAGTCCTTCGGTATCCCGGGGTGCCCCCCCGATGGAGCCGTCGGCAGGTATGGCGGTTCCAGGTCGTTCAGCTGATAATACCGGTGCACAATGGCCTGACAACCCCGTTGACGGGACCACCTGGCGTGGACTGTTATATCCCGGGGAATGGTGCATCTGGTTTGTGCTGGTTGGCCTGGTTACTTCAGTTTCGGACAAACCGGTTTTCGTTTTTATGTATTATACCTGTGCGGTTGCAGCCCTTGTTTCACTCGCTTTCCTCATCATTGGAATTGTAACGCATGTCATAAAACGGCCCACCCGCGTCCCGGGGCCGGTACCAACGAAACAGGCCTTCCGAAAATCCAACCCTCTTTCCACTTCTTCAATGAACATTAGGACATGGGCAATGTTTTTCCTGATCTGCTTTGTTGCGTTACTCTGGGCAGTATTTTTGAGTAACCAGGGGCTGATGCTCTGGGTGGGTTTCGCACTGGTAATGATTGTCGTAGGGTTTAACCTGATTTTTATCTTCAAAAGTTAAGATACGATATAAAAGCCGGGGTGTAGAAAGGGCATCTGGGTCATCACCCTGTTTTTTGCATTCAATATGAATTCGGTGTTCTTAGCTACCAGCCGGGAACCGGGCCTTTCCGGCCCGCTGACCTGAACATTCACCAGGAAGCGGAAAAAATGGAAATACAAGTATCTACGATCGGGTGAATTGCACGGATACCGGTGTAGTCATCCCTGCAGTTACGGTGACACTCTGTGAAACGGATTTATATCCATATTTTGTCAGCCGCAACGAATGAGTCCCGGCAGAGATCCTGTTTAGTGTCGTGGGGGTGTATACACCCAGATATTTGCCATCAAGGTAAAGCAGTGCTTTCGATGGCTGGGAAGTGATGTAAATTGAGCCCGTCGCAGTCGCCGGAGAAGACAGTTCCATTACTATTTCAGAGGTATGGCCGGCTGTCACCGTCACGCTCTGTGACTGGTCAGTATACCCCGTCAGACTGCACCGCACGGTATGGGTCCCTGCTGATATGCTGTTTAGTGTTTTCGGTGTTGTGCACCCCGTATCGGTCCCGTCAAGGTAGATCCTTGCACCCGACGGACTTGAACTCACGGAGATCGATCCCGTTACGGGGGCCTGGCGGACCAGGTACATCTTTACCGCCGATGTCCTCCCACCATTCACAATTACACTCTTGGATTGGTCAGTATACCCCGTCAGGCTGCACCGCACGGTATGGGCCCCGGCCGTTATACCACCGATTGTTCTCGGTGTTGTGTACCCCGTATCGGTCCCGTCAAGGTAGATCCTTGCACCCGACGGACTTGAACTCACGGAGATCGATCCCGTTACAGGGGCCTGGCCCTGGAGTGTTAATGTTACACTCGTTGTCTGGCCGGCTGTCACCGTCACGCTCTGTGACTGGTCGGTATACCCGCTCTTGCTGCAGCGGACCGTATGGGTCCCCGCTGATATGCTGCTGAGTGTTTTCGGCGTTGTATACCCCGTATCGGTCCCGTCAAGGTAGATCCTTGCACCCGATGGACTTGAACTCACGGAGAGAGTACCTGTTGCCGGGGCCTGGCGGACCAGGTACATCTTCACCGCAGAGGTCCTGCCACCACTCACGGTTACACTCTGGGACTGGTTAGTATACCCCGTCAGGCTGCACCGCACAGTATGGGCCCCGGCCGTTACACCACCGATTGTCCTCGGCGTGATATATCCCGTATCGGCCCCGTCGAGATAAATCCGGGCTCCGTTCGGACTCGAACTCACGGAGATCGATCCTGTAACCGGGGCCTGGCCCTGGAGTGTTAATGCTACACTCGTTGTCTGGCCGGTATTTACCGTTACGGTCTGCGACTGATCGATATAGCCACTCAGGCTGCAGCGGACCGTGTGGCTCCCTGCCACAATACCGGAGAGAGTCACTGGTGTTTTATAACCGGTATTTTTACCATCGAGGTAGACTGCTGCCCCTGCCGGGTTCGATTGTATATCAATTGTCCCCACTTCTGAAGACCCGTGAGAAGACATCAGCAGGTCATTGGATGGGTTGCCATCATACATCACCGGGTGCTGGTCATAATGCTTCCAGGTGGTAAGCGGTGATGCATAATTAAAGGCCTCTTCTGCTGATACCCAGGTGTCGGAATTCGTATCTGCCGACGGGGTACCCACTCCCTCAGTAATGTACGTGGTAAACCAGCTGCCCGAATCAGAATTGGTCCAGGAACCCTCACCCACCCTGCAGGAAACGAGGATGACATACTGGTTACCGGTAAGGGCTTTCCGCTGTTCACCGGAACTTTGCACGACGGCATTCCTGCTTTCAAACGTACCGGCGAAATTCAGTGAAAACCGGTCCGCCTCTGAAGTTTCACCGGTCCCATATGTTGCCTTTGAGGCAGTGACCAGTTCCTTCGTGGTACCCTTGATCATCCCCTCTGCTTCGCAGGCATCAATAACAACAAGGACCTGGCTGCACCGGATCCCGTCAAGCCACTGCTTCAGTTCCGTGCTTGAAATATCGTTGGTGACCGAGTCGGAATCAGTATCGTACGGTTCGATGTATGCAGTCCCGATGTATGAGGGGTAGGTGTAGCCATGACCGCTGAAATAAAAAACAAACGTATCATCCTTACCTGCCCGTGAGGCCGCCTGGAGAAGCGCGGTCCGGATAGCGCTCTTGGTTGCCTTGGCGTCTTCTAATGTCGTGATTCTCGAAGCGGAATACCCGCAGTCATTGATAAGCATCTCTTTCATATGTGGCGCATCATATTGAACCCCATCGAGGTTATTTGACGGGTCCGAGTACGTTGACACACCAACGAGGAGCGCATAGCTTACTCCCCCGGATTTTACGGCATCATTATTTACCGCAGCAGCACTGCCATAATATGTTCCCGATGCAGATACCGCCCCAATCAGGAGGAGAGTTAGAATCAGAATTGAAAAAACCAGTATTTTTTTATTGATCATCAATGAAGACCCCTGAGGGTCTTTCTTTTTTTTCCATTAAAAATGTATTTTATGTGCTACCCCGGAATGTTCGGAGGGTATCCTGTATTACTATCAAATCCCGCTGGATTTTATCCTAATTTCCTGCCGGAATTTGTTTTGGCGTGATGAGACTATGGAGGTCACCGGACAGCCGGTCCCGCCATGTTACATTTTTTATCCTGGCGAACGCCCCCTTGGCGAGGACGATGGATGTCATGGCATTCCCTGAAATCACGCGGCTGATAACCATTGAGAGCATCGGCTCGTGTCCGATAATCAGGACTGAGCGATCCCCGCCCACCGACGCAATCTGCCTTGAGAGGGCATCAGGATCACCCCCTGGAGAAAGGAGGTCCCATACCTGGATTTTATGCTCCTGGTTCGTGATCTGTCCAAGTATTTCAGCGGTTTCCAAGGCCCGCTTAAGCGGACTTGTCGCAATTACATCGAATGTATAGCCCATGGTCACTGTCCAGCGTCCGATTCTTTTAATTTCTTCCCTTCCCTGCCCGGTAAGGGCCCGGGCGGCATCATTCATGCCCGTTGCCCGTGCTTCCGCTTTTCCATGTCTCAAAATGAATAATTCCACAATTACACAGGTCACCTGATGGGTAATGAGTGTATTCATCGGGGAGATCATAATAGGTGTGCCAGTCACCATCCCGGCGTCACGTCATGTATTTTGTTATCAAGGAGAAACGAGAGATCCCGGGAACCTTCTTT
>JALOPT010000090.1 GCA_025453715.1 Methanoregulaceae archaeon
AGAGTGAAATGGAAACGGAAACCAACCGCCGGGTTTCTGCAGAACAGGAAATTACTACGCTGAACCAGGCGAAAAAGCAATCAGAATCTGATCTGAACCAGATAATTACCGGGCTTAAGGAAACTGCAGAACAACAGGCAGCAGAGCTGGCCCGGTTGAAGAGTGAAATGGAAACGGAAACCAATCTCCGGGTTTCGGCAGAAAACCAGGCTGGCGAACACCAACGGGAATTAGAGGTATCCCAAAATGCGCACCAGTCTGAAACAGGGGCACTCACCGCCCAGGTTGTCAAACTGAAGGAAGACCTCACTTCATCGGTTGCAGCGCTTGAAACCGAGCGGGAACTGCGACGTGTCTCCGAAGAAAAATCTACCGCTGCGGTCAGGGGCCAGGAAGATTTTAAAAACCAGGCCCGGTCAGCAAATGAAGAGATAGGACGGTTAAACAAAGACCATGCCTCGAGTATATCACAAATGAAGGAAGAACTTCAGGCTGCCCGCCGGCAGGTAGAATCGCTTGAAGCCGGGATCGGTAAAATTGCCAGTGAAAAATCGCTCACCGAACAGGAGGTCCGGACGCTCAGTGCTGAACTCGAACGATTAAAGACGACGCTTGCTGACGAGCGGAAAAGTCACCAGGCCATTGAGGAAAGGCATGCCAATGCTGCAAAAGAACGACATCTGGTGCAACAGCCCCTCTTTTCGCCAGATGAGGTACCTGCCCGGAAAGAGCACCTGGACCTGGTCGTCCCGGAAGAACCACATTTCCCCACGACCATTACCCCGGTATCCCCCCCAGTCATAACAGGAGCAATGCCCGGTTCTATACAACCTCCTGCATCCCAAAAAGAGCCGGTTTCCGGGGAACCCTCCGGGGAGATCAGCCGGGTATTCTCGGGTGTAATACCACAGGTAACGGGGAGTTCTGATGCGGATAGCATATTCACTGAACCTGAACCTGTGGAAAAGGATGTTGAACCTGCGCCAGCGGCCATAACAGTCAAAAAAAGCGAAGAAGAAAAGTCGTTCCGGGAGTCACTACCGGGACAGCGGTCTGCACCGAATGATACAAAAATGCAACCTGCTTCTCATATTGACGTAACCCCGGAACAAAAAAATGTGGAAAAACATGAGCACGGAACCCGGGTAAAGACAGAACCTCCTGACGTTGAAGAGGTACCCGGGGGACAACCCGGAAAGACGCCTGGAGCAGCCGGAGTGACCGTTCCCACCGTCGATATCTCGTTTAACAGCACGAAATGGCTTGACCTCCTCAAGTGGGCGCATCATACCGATGCCCTGTCGAAGGAACAGCGGTTAAAGATTGTCAGGATGGGCAGGCTGATCCAGAAGGACAGGAAACTTACGAAGAACCAGCAGGAGCAGGTCAGGGAGATACTGTCGATGGCCACCTCCCTTGGGTACCACTCCTGGTAATATAGTATTCATGAGGTATCCCGCTTAGAAACAAGGCCATCCGACGATGATCACGCTCCCGGAATTGTAACGACAATAAGCAAGATTAATCATCCCGTCAGCCGATTTCAAAATTATCCCATATGATAAGAAGAGTCTGGGCCGGGGGGTCTGATTGATTTTTGTTTCCAGGGATCACTACCGTTCAGTACTGGTTATATTCCTGTTGTTTCTGTTCATACTTCCCGTACTGGCAAATAATGTGGTCATGGGAAATGTTTCCTCCGTCGTGCTGCAGGGGGGCTACATACAAATCGATCCTGTCGGTACACGGCAGGTCGGTGAAAAGATTACCATTATGGCAACCACTGACCTTCCGGTGGGCAGCATTGTTCTGGTCGAGGTCCTTCCATCTGCTGTTTCCCCGACCCGGAAAAGCCCGGCCGGCTCGTTGAGTGGTGCAACGGGGACGGTAACTGTTTATTCCGGGCAGGATAGAAAACAGAACCTGCTGAGCTTTAATGTTGATCTCTCTGCATTCCAGCCGGGGGACTACCATATCCTTGCCTCGTCTCCCAACAATGCCATAACCGGTTCAGGAGAATTCACGGTTGTACCGGCCACCAGTAAGAATCCCCCCGTGCCGGTATTCACAATCACGCCTCACCCGGCAATCGTGGGCCAGGCGGTGGTTTTCGATGGATCGGGGTCTAACGACCCTGATGGAAAAATAATCACCTGGCAGTGGGATTTCGGGGACGGCACACCCCTGACCAGCCCGACTGGTCAGGGGGATGCCTATGCCTCTCATCCCTATCGATCGGCCGGGAACTACAAGGTTGGCCTGAAGGTGATGGACAACAGTGAACAGGTCTCGTGGGCTTACCACGAGGTGAGCATCGTGAATCCGGTTCCGCCGGTCGCGGACTTTTCGGTGTCACCGACATCAGGGCAGGCATATGAGAACCATCCTTTCGCCGTTTCATTATCCGACCAGTCAACCGGGTCCCCCCTGACCTGGGCATGGTATATCGACAATACCCTTGTCTCACAGATGTCGTCCTATTCTCAAAGCATATTCACAACACCTGGCACGTATACCATCAGACTGGTGGTAGCAAATGAGTATGGCTCGTCTTCAAAGGAAAAACAGGTCACGGTCCGGCCATTTGAAACGACAACGATCACAGCGACAAGGACAACCCTCATCCGTACCCAGACGGTAACCGGTAGCCCTACCCGGACAGCAACAACCATTGCCCCCGTGCCCACAACCCCGGTCCTTCCGTGTCCGGACTGCGAGGATCCCTGCACGCTCTTCACTATTCCATGTCTCTGGATTGATATTCTTATCATTCTCCTCATCGTGGTTTTCGTGATAGTGTATATCCGGAACCTTAGATTGCGAGGGCGATGCCCGACACCCGGCCCAAAGGAACCGCACGATTCGATACAGGATCCTGGATCTACGGAAGATACCGGGGCTCCGCCTGCAGATGTCACCATTATAGCCCATGGGGGAATCAGTCCCCGTGGTCTCGACGTGAATACTCCTGATATCCACGTGGATGTCGTGAGCGGGATATATCATCATGACAAAGAAGAGTGAAAAAATGGCTTTACCAGAGGCAGAAAACAAGGCACCGAAAGAATTTGCAGAAGAGATCCGGCAGATGATAAAAAACCGGGAATTCCTGGACGAAAAAGAGGAATTCTCACCGATGACCCGGAAGTATGCAGAAAAATCCCAAACTACGGAAGATGACGGGTGGGACATCATGACCCGGAAGATCGTCGATGTCCTTCCGAAGTACCTGACAGATGGGATTGTCACCTGTTCCCTTGAGAAAATCGGTCAGGAGGGACCGTGTCGGGACGCCGCAGAAAAAAACCAGGATGAACTTACTATCAGCCCTGGTGATAACTTTCCGAATATTACATTTCCCACGTTTTACCCGTACCTTGATTTCATTCTCCGGGCCGGCCCTGTTGATATCTGCCATATGAAAAAATACTTCAAGGTCGAAGGCTCGATGAAACTTGACAATACGAAAGTCCGGTTCAGGGAGAGAAGGGTCAGCAAGGTTTCAGGCACGATCCTTGTTTCGGCGAAAATATCTCTTTGCAAAGGTGATTTAGTGGTTAAACTTCATGAATTCCAAAAAAAGATCGAGGTGGCATAATCTGCCTGGTAAACGAGCCGACGTCCGGATGACTGCAGGATCGGATATTTTAGCAAGGGAGCTGTCGAGCTGGGTCACCGATGATGGGCCCGTGAATGTCATCCGCGTTGGCCTGAAGAGGCGAAACTGGATCTACTAACGGTAATGTCAGGCGGATACGTCCTGCAGACAGGTTATCTTCCCACGTTTCATTCCGTTCCGACAAGTGGCCCATCCTGAACATTAATAATAGTGACCGCCTGAATGTAGTTTTATGAAACGCATGTTATTTGCAATCCTCCTGGTGGGCGTCCTTGTCCTTGTCTTTGTTTCGGGGTGCAGCAGTCTTCCCTCACGGCCGGAAGGGACGACATCTGTCATACCGGCGAACGCCTTCACCACGGGCCCGACTGACGTAATCCCACTGGAACAATCGGTCACGGTCAGTGTGGCGGAAAAGGACCCCATCTACAATACCCTGGATGTAACATTTGCCGGGGGAAACGGGCAAATCCAGGTAAAAGACGTTGAAGTAGTGTTTACCGGGTCTGACGGGACGAGCGTTACAAAGAAAATAAAACCGGAAAAGGGTGAGCTGGTGACCTTCCAGGGAACGAAGGGTACTGATAAGGTAGTTGTATATGTCGATTATTTCAACGGAAACCGGTACAAAGTCGTTGACCAGCTGGTTGAAACACGGACCCGTGAGCCAGCCTTTACGAAATCGTGATGACATGCACCGATCGGGGGATGCTACAGGGGGATAATGGGTAAAACCATATTTAAACCGCTCCGGGTGCCAGGACTCGTGATAAGGGAGAGTCCTGTATTTTCTTATCCAGGTGCAGTATTCATGGATACCAGGTGGCCGGAGAGAGACACTAAAAAAGACTAAAGACCCTGCAGCCCATCCCTGCCCTTACAATATTCCCTTCGTTACTGCCATTTTTTTAATTTTTTCACTGATATTGGGACTGTTCTCCATGCGGTGCCAGTCATCGTGGCTCATCCCCATGAAAAAACTGCATGACGAACATTTGATCCACGTTTCATACTGGTCCGGGAATTCAGCACGTAGGGTTATCTTTCCGCACACAGGGCAGGGAACGCCCGCCAGGGTCTTCGGAGCAGGTGTACGGGCCCCGGTTGTTTCATCAACGGCGGCCTTCTGTCCCTTTACACCTGCATCTTTAGAAAGGTCATGTGCAGAAGAATTTGCAGCATTGATTGCGGCTTTGCTGACCTTGAATTGTTTTTCGTCATTCATGTGATCATCAACTCTCTTTACGGGTAAAATGGTCTGTTAAGAAACTGTCATGGCGGAATATATACGTTTCATACCGGTTGGCTGCAATAACCCGCAGATTATATTCCCTTCAAGGACCGGGAGCCTTCATTCGCAACCCTGGATTTAACCCGCGATAATTAGATTAACCAGATCATCGTATGGAAACGTAATCGTGAGATGAACAAGATGTCGTCTGAAGACCTGTTAAAAAGTACGGCCGAGGAGTTACGCGAGTCACTCCAGCCGGACAATGTTATCGGAAAGCCAATTGACCTCGGTGATAAGCTGGTCATACCCGTGACCCGGTTCGGGTTCGGGTTCGGTGCAGGAGGGGGGGGTGGAGCGGAAGGAGGCGAAGGAAGCGGTGGGGGGGCCGGTATAGAACCTGTTGCCCTGATTATTCTTTTTAAGGATGTGAAAGGACCAACCGGTATCCAGGTGATGAGCCTCCGGAAGGAGTCCACCCTCGTCCAGGTCATCAATGCCCTGAGCGACAAGGTCGCCCCCCAGATAATCGAGGCCATAAAGCAGATGGACAGGAAAGAGCCCGGGAAAGCAGAATAGTCCCGGATTTTACCCATGAGTGACTCCTTTCCCGTGATACTGCTGGTTGCAGGTATCATTACCCTTGTGGCGTTCATAGAGGTCCTCATTCTCTCCATCCCTTTCAGGATCTCTCTGTCATTCCGGTCAGGTGAACAGGAAACGAAGGGGTATGTTGCAGGCTCATGGTTTATTTTCGGTGCTGAGGTGCTCGTATCGGGGAAAGAACAGCAATTTTCGCTACTGGTCGGTGGTTACAGGATTTTGAAGCGGCCCTTTTCCCGTTTTGCGCCTCCTGAAAAAGGAGATGAAGATGGCCCGGGGCCAGGAGATATACCCGGGCTCCTCTCCTCCCTGGCCAGGCTCGAAAGACCTGCCCTCGATACCTTCCTTGACCTGGTCCGTCATACCCGGCTCGATTATGCACGGGGGACTGCCCGGATAGGGCTTGGCGACCCGGCCGCGACCGGTATGATGTATGGTCTCTACCGGGCGGTTATAGCTGTTCTTCCAGGAGATCGGGTTAATTTTATCATGATTCCTGAATTCAGCCGGGAGGTCCTTGATATTGATGTCACCTCCCGTTTCCGCATTACGTACCCTGTCCTGGTACTTGTGAATGCGGTGAAAATCGTAACCCATCCGGCAGCACGAAAAATAATGAAAACCGGAAAGATAAAAAAAGCAGGAGAAGTGGCCACATGAAACCGGCTATCCGGTTTTCTGACCCGGTTGATTGCGGGGAGCGGACTATTGTTCCGATAATCCGTGATATTACCAGGGTTTCCGATCAATGGGGGATGGTCGCCCGGGATCCGGTAGGACTGGTGATCATGGAAAATAAAGAGGCATGGTTTATTTCCCTTGCCGAAGGGATCACCCAGTCAGTTATCGATGAACTGCTGGATACAGGGGAATAACGAAACGGTTTTCTTCAATATCCAGGTATACCTTTCATCACCTGCTGGGGGATCTCTCTTATTGACCGTGGTTCCGGGATCATCCACCTCACCCTTACCGCTGTCAGCCAGCAACGCTTTTGTCAGCAGACTGACAGGGCCACCGTGATGGCAAGTGCCCCGGTAATGAAATTCGCAAGGAACCAACCCGCTCGTGCCGGATTTTTTGTAAAGGTAAGATAACGTCCTGCCTTCTTCTGGTTGCCGGTCCAGGACAAAAAGCTGATACTGTGGTAGAGGAGTATCACGCCCGGGATCCATGCAAGTGTGTAACCCCATTGTACACCAAGTATCAGCCCTGCCCCGGCAATGCCATATACCCAGCCGATAGCGACATCTGCAACAGCAATGGCATTTTCATAGACCTCGTATTCCGGGGGCATATCAGCTTCCCAGATACCAACCCTGATAGCGAAATCCCTGTTTACCAGTGAGGTCAGTTGTCCGATCCA
>JALOPT010000091.1 GCA_025453715.1 Methanoregulaceae archaeon
TGGTAAGTCCATGCTTGCCAAGGCAATGGCAGAACTCCTCCCAAAAGAAGAACTCCAGGATATCCTCGTCTATCCTAATTCAGATGATAATAATAACCCTGTAATACGGACCGTCCCTGCAAGCCGGGGTAAGCAGATTGTGGCCGCTCACAAGGCCGAAGCACGTAAGAAGATACAGTTCCGCAATACCCTGATGCTGCTCCTGATGATCGGTATCGTCGGGTACGCGTTTATCACCTACCAGTGGCTGATGGGGATTATTGCTGCCGCTTTTGTATTTATGGCGCTCCGTTACGCGACACCAAGAGAAGAGGCAATGGTACCGAAGCTCCTTGTTTCGAACGATGTGAATGCAGTTGCCCCCTTCGTGGATGCAACCGGCTCGCATGCCGGTGCGTTGCTCGGAGATGTACGGCATGACCCGTTCCAGAGTGGTGGCCTTGAGACACCGTCACATGACAGGGTTGAAGCAGGTGCAATTCACAGGGCACATGAAGGTGTGCTATTTATTGATGAGATCAACACCCTGGGCCCCCATTCACAACAGAACCTTCTCACTGCACTGCAGGAAGGAGAATTCCCTATCACAGGGCAGAGCGAACGGTCAAGCGGTGCAATGGTCAGGACAGAACCCGTGCCCTGTAAATTTGTCATGGTCGCTGCTGGCAACCTGGATGCGATTCAGGGGATGCACCCGGCACTGCGGTCAAGGATACGGGGGTACGGGTATGAAGTCTATATGAGCGAGAGCATGCCCGATACACCGGAAAACCGGGAAAAATATATCAAATTCATTGCCCAGGAAATCAAGAACGACGGAAAAATACCGCATTTCGATCGGTCTGCCATCGAGGAGATCGTACGGGAGGCCCGGAGGAGATCAAGCCGCAAGGGACATCTGACCCTGAAGCTTCGTGACATGGGTGGCCTTATCCGTGTTGCGGGTGACCTCGCAAGGCAGCAAGGGGTGGATGTTACCACTGCAGACCATGTAATCGCGGCAAAAATCACGGCGAGATCAATTGAAGACCAGGTTTCAGATGAATATATCAAGCGTAACCGGGAGTATGAACTCACCGTAATTGAAGGTACCAGGATTGGCCGTGTGAATGGACTTGCGGTAATGGGCACTGATTCCGGGTCAGTCCTCCCCATCATGGCAGAAGTCACTCCTGCCCAGGGTGCGAGCGGTACTGTCATTGCCACCGGGATGCTCAAGGAGATCGCACAGGAGTCAATCAAAAACGTGAGTGCAATCCTGAAAAAGTTCACCGGAAAGGATATCAAGAACATGGATGTCCATATCCAGTTCATCGGGACATATGGTGGAGTTGAGGGTGATTCTGCTTCAGTCAGCGTGGCAACTGCGGTGATCAGTGCGATTGAAGGAATTCCTGTCCGCCAGGATATCGGGATGACCGGTTCCCTGTCTGTGAGGGGCGATGTCCTCCCGGTTGGCGGTGTCACCTTCAAGATCGAGGCTGCAGCAAAGGCCGGACTCAAGATGGTGCTCATCCCCAGGTCAAACGTTGATGATGTGCTGATTGAGGAGCGGTTCAAATCCATTGTTGAAGTAATCCCTGTTGACCATATTGAAGACGTTTTAAAATATGCCCTTGTCCCCGAGAATAATGAAGGGTTCCTTGCCAAGCTGAAAAAGATGGCAGCATCCACCTCAAACAGGGTCCTCGACACGACGCCCGTATCCCCGACACTGGTATGAATATGAGCGGGGACGTCAGGTATTACGATGTCCGGCATGTGAAAGGCCAGACAACCCACATTGATATTGATAACAGGGTTATAGAATCGGCGGGCACCTCTTTTTTCAGTACTGCCGTGATCCGGGTCCTTGGACCTTCAGGCTGGGGAATTCTGACAATTGATAATTACACCTCTCCTGAAGGAAAGAAATTTGAGTTGCTCCTCAAATCTGCAGCATCACTTGCACATATTACAACCGAACCTGTCACACTTGCGGATGCACCCCATGGCGTACTGGCTGTGCCGCCGATGAAAGAAGATCCCCGGAGTGTAAGCCTTGAGGAAAAAACCGGTATTCTTGGAGAGATAGAATCGTCCGCCCGGCTACCGGGTATCGTGAATACGCGTGCCACATACATTGAGCGGGCCGAACAGGTCTCTTTTGTCGATAGCAGCGCAAACGAATACTCATTTGAAATATGCCGGTCAGGATTCAACATCATGGCAGTGGCATCACGTGAAGGTATTGTCCAGATGGGGTATGAGCGGTTGCATTCAATTCACGGGCTGAATATCCGTCACCAGCAGAAAATGGGAAGGTTAGCAGGTGAACGGGCATTATCACTTATTGATGCGAAAGCAGCAGCTGGTGGTACGATGGACGCAATCCTTGACCCTGAACTTGCCGGTGTTTTTGCCCACGAGGCAGTAGGGCATGCAAGCGAGGGGGACCTCGTTCATGAAGGCAATTCAGTTTTGTCCGGGAAGATCGGGGAGCGGATCGGGAGCAGCCTCATCACGATTGTGGATGACCCTTCGCTCGATGAATTTGGTTTTGACCCTGTTGATGCCGAAGGAGTCAGGGTAGGAAGGACAAAAATTATTGATCGGGGGATCATAGGGTCGTACCTGCATAACAGGGAAACACTGGCATCAGTCGGGCAGGGGGATGCCGGCCACGCGAGGGCAATGCCGGGTGAGCCCCCCCTTGTCCGGATGTCAAATACGTTTATCGAGGAAGGGGACTCGACCCTTGATGAAATGCTCGAAGGGATTAACAGGGGGATAATCCTCTACGGATCCCGGGGCGGGCAGGTTGATCCGGGGAGAGGAGTATTCCAGTTTAATGCGGAATACGGGTTTTTAATTGAGAAAGGTGAGCAGAAAGGGATGGTAAGGGACGTTTCCTTGTCAGGTGAGATCCTTTCCACCCTCCATTCAATTGAAATGTGCGGTAAAGAGCGAAAAATGTCACAGGGATATTGCGGCAAAGGGGGACAGAGTGTGCCGGTCAGTGATGGGGCACCCTATATAATGCTCCGGAATGCGGTGGTGGGTGGCAGTGGCACAGAATGAGACCATATCAACAGATGAACTTTCCGGTCTGGTCGACACTATCATCCGGGCCGGGGAACTCCTTGTTGAAGAAATTGAGGTCTATATCGCCGGGGGTGAATCGGTATCAGCCGAGCTGAAGAAGACAAAAATCGGTGTTGCAACTGGTTCAAAATCCCTGGGCCTTGGTATACGTACAATTGATCACGGCCGGATAGGGTCATCGGGGACAAATGATCCTTTGGCATGGAGGAAATGTCTGGATGCGGCGGTTTCAAGCGGGACCCTAGCAACACCTCAGGAATGGGGGGGGCTCCCAGGTCCGGCGGGGCAGGAACAACCGCTCCTTTCATTTGACCCGGAGGTCCGTGTCGAAGCTGGAATCGCAGAGGAAGCCATCAATGAAATGTTGAAAGGGGCAGCGGAATTCCCGGTACAGGTAATGTCCGGTTCATCGGATCTCTCGACTGGTTTTCTCCATCTGGCAAATTCAAACGGGATCTGCTATTCCACGAAAAAATCCATGGTTTCTGTCTCGCTTGAAGCAATAAGCGATCAGTCGACAGGGTATGAATTTGACCAGTCGGTGAGGATGTCGGTCGATCCTGAAAATGTCGGGAAAAAGGCAGCTTTTTTTGCCCATCATAACAGGTCAGGAGCGGACATCAAGACCGGTAACTATTTACTGGTCCTTTCACCGATGGCAATGGCCCAGTTACTTGGGAACGTTTTTATTCCAGCTGTAAACGGTCGTAATGTTCATGCAGGCCGTTCAAAGCTTGCCCAATCCCTCGGTCAAGAAGTGGCAGACACCAGTATTTCGATATATGATGACCCCTTCAGAATATTCGGACCTGGAAGCACGTGGTGGGATGCTGAAGGTGTCCCGACACGGCATATTGATATTATAAAAGACGGTATCCTCAATGAATTCCTTTACGACCTCAAGAGCGGCTACCGGTACGGTAAGCAGAGTACCGGAAGTGCATTACGCTCCGGATATGGAGGGTTACCCGGGATTGGTTACCATAATCTGGTGTTTGATGGGCCGCGTTGTAATATCTGGGATGAACCGGCGATATATGTACATGATGTCGTCGGTGCTCATACCGCCAATCCAATGAGCGGGGATTTTTCTGTCGAAATTTCCAACCCTTCCTGGATCGAAAACGGCACTTTTGGAAAACCCATACGAAAAGCCATGTATGCAGGAAATGTCTTTGATTTGCTAAAGGAAATAGACGGGATAGCAAAAGGAGAGCGGATCATTGGATCAATGGTCCTACCTGAAGTCCGGCTCGGAGGGCAACGCATCATTGGAACATGATTCCATCTTTTTAAAGCTGTCTAATTCCCACTGGAAACCTGTGTTTGCTTACTGTAAAAATCAGGAATATAAATTCAGGAAGATGGAGGTAGCTAAAGGTAATGATAGCACTAAATAAGTAGAAATTATTATGCAAACATGAAAATCCCTCCCTAAAAAGCCGGAAAAAACGATAAACCGAAAATACTTTATGATATCCGGTTTTTTTAATAATTAATGACAGATGTGCCTCTTTCCAGCTACACATTTCTTATTACTATCCTCATTGTAGCGATTGTGGTAGGATTTTTTATCGTTAAAAACCTCATGAAGCTGGTAATAAATTCGATCCTTGGGCTTTTATTGCTTTTTTTTGTGAATTACTTTCACGTTCTCGGAGCCGTAGGAAAACCGGATATTCCCATAACACCCCTGACATTTCTAATCTGCCTGTTCGGGGGAATACCTGGTGCCCTTATCCTTATCCTGCTGCAGCTGGCAGGTTTCCCGCTTTAATTCCAATTCAGTATATTTTTTTGGCTACTGAACAAATCCGGAAAATCTCATCAGCAAAAAACCAATAATGTTTATCCACGGCGATTTGTTGCAGGTATTCCGGATTACAATCTTAATAGGAGCTGATAAAATTTTTTTTGAATTAATATTTTAAAATTAAAAATTCCCTGAATCTATAGGTGCCAATCTTGAAAATAAATGGGTTAAGGAATAACAATAAATACTTAAGGTGATGAAGGATTGAACTGGTGATAGAGACTATGTGCAGTGTTGGCGGCCCGATGGATGTAGAATTTACAGAACGGATCAAGGGAAAGGATTACCGCTGCAGGGACTGCGGCGAACGGTTTAAAGGAATTGGAAAAAAACCAATATGTCCGTCATGCCAGTCTGATAATGTTGAAGAAGCATAACCTTGGAACCGGGAACGAATACCTTCTCGTCCAGGGGATTAATTCTTTTCTTCTTGTCGGTAAAGCAGGTTCATCGCTTTGCATCTGTATTGAGACAGCAGACGATGAATATTGTCAGGGATTATCTCCGGATGATCTGATCGTTGTATCGGCACCCGAAGGTGGGCCCTTAGAACCGGCGATAATGCTCCTTGAACTGGTACGGAAATACAGGTGCCCGCTGATGGTGTTACCAAAGGGGCATCCAGGGTCAAAGCGGCTCAGGTATGTGGTCTCTGCAGGTGAAAGCATCAGGTTAAGCTGCTCAATTGAGCTCGGCACGCATCCCGAGCAGGATGTCCTTTGTGCTGCAGGCGAATTCACGGGTTTGACACTTCAGGCGGTGAATGGAGGGGTGGTTATGGGAGGTCCGGCATCAGACCAACCTGTTTCCCTGATTCACTATTCTTTTCCCAAGATTCAGCCATCAGCATGAAATATATCATGTATCATCAACGGCATAACGATATCTTGGACTCCATAAAAACTGATTATTAAGACCTGGAATTATTAATCCGATAAATGGATATTTTTTCATAAACGGCCTGCTTCGCCCTCCTTCTTGTAATGAATAAAATAACAACACATTTAAGAGTGTTTTTCCTAAAATATACTATTATCATGAGAGGAGGGTTGGATGAAGACTGAGGTCTTAAAAGACATCAAAGCTGCAGAAGAAGAGTATGGAACAACGATACGTAACGCAGAGGTGGACAGGAAAAAAAGTCTTGCCAATGCAGAACTTGAAGCGGATAACCTGATTATTAAGGCAAATAATACCGCAGAGGAGTACAGGAAGAAACGCATGGCGGATGCCAGGACACGTGCCGCAGAAGCCCATGCCCGGATCATCAAGGAAGGTGAGCAAGGTGCGGCCGCATTGCGGGAGCAGGGCAACAGAAACCTTGAACGGGCAGTAGCATTGCTGGTAACCCGGTTCAAGGAGCAGCTGCATGTTAAAGCCTAGGCAGATGAGCCGCCTGTTTATTGCGGCCTCCAAGGACCAGATGGAGCCGGTTATCCAGGAGCTGTACCGCCACGGTGTGTTTCATATTGAAGAGTTTGTTGATCAGGTTAGAGAGGAATACGACGGATTCAGGATTGGGATGCCACTTGCGGGTGCAAGTGAGGCATCGAGCGATCTTCTCAAAGTCCGCTCCCTCACCGCGGCTTACATGGTGAAACCTGACGATGAGGAACCTGAAACACGGCGACGTACTTCTGAAATCAGGAGCCAAATTGAGCGGGATCTTCCCATTATCGAGAAAGAAACCGAGGGTCTTACTTCGATGCGAACGAAGCTTGAGACTGAAGAGAAGGACCTCGAGCAGAAGATAGCCGCCCTGACGCCTTTTACGGGAGTGCCGGTAGACCTTGAGCTGTTACGGGGGTATGAATCCCTTGCCGTATATGCCGGGTCAGTTGCCCAGGATGTAGTCCTGGAAATC